>NZ_AKFR01000020.1:0-13112 GCF_000277665.1 Capnocytophaga sp. oral taxon 335 str. F0486
TTCGGGGGCTTACCGAATAAATGACTCGCCGCATTCCCCCCTTTGGAGGTAGCCAGCGACTGCTGGATATGTGTATAGGAGGATATTTTTACCACATTACCTTCGATTTTCCGTCACACTCCCCCTAGTGCCTATGCCCTAAGGCCTATTGCCTCTTCCTCTTTCTTTCGTCTCGAAACCCCGTTTTTACCATTTTTTGCATCGCTGTATTATACTATGAGTCAACTTTTTATACACCCTTCCTATACCAATCGTCCAAGATTCGTATAAGCTTCCTATAAGCTCTCTATAAGCTAACCCCACCCTCCTTACACCCTTTTTTCACCAAAACCCCTCCCGACCTACTTCCGAACTTTTTCGTTTCCTTCCGATAGCTCAGAGCCTCTTCGAGTTTCTCCGAAAACTCCGACGAACCTCTCTCCCCATTTCACAAGGCGTAGCCTTGATTTTGTTTAATTTCTGAGGCACAGCCCCATTCCTCTAACTCAAGCTCGCACCTCATTTTCTAATTCCCAAATTTTCTAATTTATCAATTAACCACTAACCATTAACCACTAACCACTAACCATTAACCATTAACCATTAACCATTTAATCAACAGCCTTTTACCTTTTACCTTTTACCTTTTACTTAAATAATTTTCAGAATTATTTTTGCATTTCCACAAAAAGCATTACTTTTGCCGTTTGATTAATAACACCAAACAATTTTATAAATGAATCAAGGGTTAAAAAATGGCATATTGTTTTATTGAGAGTTGTACTTTGTAGCTTGTCCCCCTTCGGGGGAACGGGGGCTTTTAATGAAACATTTAAACATTCCTTAATCCAACCTGATTCACATTATACTTTTATAAACGATTTATAAACAATGGCAGTACTCGAAAAGATTAGAAGTAAAACCGTATTCCTTATCGCGATTATTGGGCTCGCCCTCTTCGCTTTCATCATCTCCGACTTCATAGGTAAAGGGCGCTTTAGCAACCATACGCCCAACGAAATAGGTAGCGTAAATGGCGAAGAGGTACCTATCGATGCATTCCGTCAGCAAGTGGAAAATGCTACCCGTCAAGCTAACGGACAAGTATCTAGCATCGAAGCCGCTAAATACGTCTGGGAACAAAACGTCCAACAAATCCTCCTCAACCAGCAAATCGAAAAATTAGGTCTCAGTGTAGAAAAAGACCAGATTTTAGCAATTCTTGCTAAAACACCGCTCGCTCAAAACCCTCAGTTTGTAAATGAGTACGGAGTGTTCGACGCAAATAAATTCACCAACTATTTGGCTACCCTCAAAAACACCAATCCACAAGCCTATGCTCAGTGGAAAATGCAAGAAGAAGCTATTATCGAAGATGCTAAACAGCGAATGTATTTCAGCCTTATCCGCGCAGGTCTCGGCGTTACCAATACCGAAGCCGAAATGGAATACCATCAAGAAAAAGACCTCGCCGATATCAGCTATGTAGCCTTGCAATACAGCTCTATCGATGATAAAAGCGTAAAGGTAACCGATAGCGAGATACAAGATTATATCAAAAAACACGAAAAACAATTTAAGCAAGAGGCTTATCGCAATATCCAATATATAGTAGTGAGCGAAAAACCATCGCAAACCGATATTGAAACCGAAAAAGAAAGCCTACTCAAGCTTTTACAACCTGAAGTAGTGTTTAACAGCAAAACCAATAAAAACGATACTATTGCAGGCTTTGCTAAAACAAAAAACATCAAAGATTTTGTAGACCGTCATTCCGATGTGCCTTACGATAGCACTTTTGTAAATAAAGATAATCTTCGTTCTTCTTACGCCGATACTCTTTTCAACCTTCCGGTAGGCAAAGTGTTCGGTCCTTATGAAGAAGATGGAAGTCTCAAACTCAGCCGTATGATTGCCAAACAACCAGGCGGTGCTGTGAAAGCAAGCCATATTCTTATAGCCTACGCCGGCAGTCAGGCAGCTACGCCTAATACTACCCGTACTAAGGAAGAAGCTAAGGCAAAAGCCGAAGAGCTTTTAGCTCAAGCCAAAGCAGCAGGTGCTGATTTTGCGCAACTCGCTCGTGAAAATTCCGAAGAACCAGGAGCTGTTTACAGTGCAGGCGACCTCGGGTTCTTCTCCAAAGGCGCTATGGTAAAACCTTTTGAAGAATTTGCTTTCAACAATGCTGTAGGTACTATTGGGTTAGTAGAAACCGATTTTGGCTTCCACGTAGTAAAAGTAACTGATAAAGCCGAAGCAGTGAACATCGCTACTATCAGCCGTAAAGTAGACCCTTCCGAAGCGACTATCAACTCTCTTTTCTCTAAGGTAACTAACTTCGAAATGAAGGCAGCTCAAAATCCCAAAGAGTTTGCTAATGTTGCTAAAAAAAGTGAACTTTCAGTGCTCCGTGCCGATAACCTACATAAGAACGACGATCAAATCATAGGATTGGGCTCTAACCGTTCTATCGTACAATGGTTATTCCAAAAGGACACTAAAATAGGTGATATCAAGAAATTCACCAGTGGTGGTAACTATATTGTAGCCCAATTGGTAAAACAAGGCGAAGAAGGTATTAGCTCAGTACAAGAGGCTACTCCTATGGTAAAACCAATTCTCATTCGCGAGAAAAAAGCCGCTATCTTAAAAGAGAAAGCCAAAGGCAATAGCCTCGAAGCTATCGCTTCAGCTAACAAAACCGAAGTGAAAAGCGCTGCGAACCTCATAATGAAAAACCCGACTATCATAGGCGAAGGACGTGAACCTAAAGTAGTAGGTGCCGCCTTCGGACTCAAACAAGGTCAGCTTTCTAAACCTATCGACGGCGAAAATGCGGTATACGTAATCCAACTTACCTCAGCTACCGTAGCTCCTGCATTGGATAACTACAAAACCTATGCTGAAACTGTTGAGAAACTCCGCACCGACCGTGCTGCTCAAGGTATTCTCAAATCATTGGAAAGTACTGCCACTATTAAAGAAAACCTAAGTGCTTTCTATTAATAAATAGAAATTAGGAAAATAGAAAACAGGAGTTAAAGATGTATGTCTTTAACTCCTGTTTTCTTACATTCAGTAATTTTTCAAATTTGCTAATTTGCTAATTATTTTTTACTTTTGCCAAAAAAAGAAGATTATGCCCTACATAATTACCATTACGGACAACAATCCTCAAGCTTTAGCTTTTGTAGAATATGCCAAGAAACTTGACTTTACAAAAGTTTCTATGAGCAAAGAGGTTGACGAAATTATCTCTTACAACGATGATTTAGAAGAAGATGAATACGGTATACCTATCAAATACCGCGAAGAAATAATGGCTATGAGTAAAGAGTCTAATAGAAATATAGCCAGACGTTGGAGAGAAGATCTCGCTAAAAAGAAAGAGAAACAAGCAATATGATAGTTATTTCAGATACTAATATTATCTATAGTTGTTTTTATAAACCCAATGGAGTAATTGCTAATATTTTAAAGGATAAAAAGAAAAACATTCAGTTTATAGCTCCTGATTACCTTTTAGAAGAAATAGAAGAACACTTGCCTAAAATTATGAAGAATAATAATCTTTCTAAAAAGCAAGCGAATATTCTTTTGGAAGAATTTATTCAGAACATTACTTTTTTTAAAGTAGATGATATTCCCCAACAATATTTAGATAAAGCAGAAGAAATAGCTAAGTTTGTCGATCCTGATGACTATCCTTTTATAGCTCTTCATTTTGAAAAAGGACACAAGATATGGACTTGTGACTTTGAACTAATTAAAGGACTAAAAGAAATGGGCTATGATATATGTGTAACGACTAAAGACCTTAAAACCAAACATTATAAAAAAATAACTGACTAACTATTCCACATTTCCTATTTTCCTCAGCTGGCGTGGGCTTGTAGTTCAGCTGGCGCGAGCTTGTAGCTCGTGCCCATTCTAATTTTCAAGTTTGCTAATTATTTTTTATCTTTGCACCGCCAACCTTTTACCTTTTACTTTTTATCTTTTACCTAAACAAATGGATTTAAGCAATTACCGAAAAACGTACAACAAGCGTGCTCTTTTAGAAAGCGATGCTCCTGAGAATCCTATGCAGCTCTTTCAAACCTGGTTCTACGAAGCCGATGAGAGCAACAGTGTAGACGAAGCTAATGCGATGTCAGTAAGTACCATAGGGCTCGATGGTTACCCAAAGACCCGCGTAGTACTCCTCAAACAGTACACTTACGAAGGCTTTATTTTCTACACCAATTACAACAGCGAAAAAGGAAAAGCCATTCTCGCCAATCCTCACTTGTGTTTATCTTTCTTCTGGCCCTCTCTCGAAAGGCAAATCATCATCAAAGGTATTGCTGAAAAAGTCCCTGCCAATATTTCCGACGGTTATTTTGAGTCACGCCCTTTGGGCAGTCAGTTAGGAGCAATAGTATCGCCACAAAGCGAAGTAATCCCTTCAAGAGAATACCTCGAAGAGCACCTGCACGCATTAGAAAAACAATACGAAGGCAAAGAAGTACCTCGTCCTGAGCATTGGGGAGGTTTCTTAGTCCGACCACAAAGCCTTGAATTTTGGCAAGGACGCCCTAATCGTCTACACGACCGTCTGCGTTACACTCTTACTGAAGACTACGATTGGAAATTAGAGCGATTAGCGCCGTGAAAGAGTCGCACACTTTGCCAAAGTTTCAAATTTTAGCAAAGTTGAATTGTCAATTATTTATGAATATTCTCTCCGCTGGTGCTAGCTTGTAGCTCGTACCATAATAATACAACATAAAATTGGCAATTATTAACATCTCCTTCCCTAAAGTTAAAGATTAAAAACTAACACCTAAATCCTATGATAGAGAAAGATTACCTCAAACGGCAAATAGACCTTTTCTTTGAAGAGCTCACCGCACTATTGAGCAAAAAGCCCGCAAAAGAAGAGCAACTCAAATATTTGGACTACTTAGCCGAAAAATATACTCCACACACACTTACTTATTTCATCAATACTCCTACTGAAACAATACTTTTAGCCTATAAAAATAGTGAAGATACCTTAGAAATCATCTCAGAACTATTGTTTTTTTTCGATGATAAAGCTACCCTCCAGAAAACCGCTGATATTATAAAATACCTCAATTGTAGTAGCAAAGAATATTCTTTCAGAAGAAATACTCATTTACAAGAACTCATACATAAGTTACAATAACCTTTGGTTAATTTACTAATTTGTAACTATTTCTTATTTTTCACATTGGAAAAAACATTGTTGTACGATGTGATATTTTATTGTATTTGCTTAATAAATAACTATTTGCGTTGATAATAAGAAGAGAGAGTAAAAAATATTTTCACTTTCCTGCACGTAAATAGAAATAAAAATATTACCTTTGTAGCTCAAAAAAACTTTTTGATAAAAACCAATGACAGTAGAAGTAAAAAAAGAAGGTAAATTTTCATACATCGAAAAAGGTGAGGGTACTCCTATCATTATCTTACACGGATTGATGGGGGGGCTTAGTAACTTTGAAGAAGTAGTTTCTTTTTTTTCCCGCAAATATAAAGTGGTAGTCCCCGAACTGCCTCTCTTCTCTATGCCTTTGCTCACAACTTCAGTGAAAACATTGGCTAAATATATACAGAAATTTATCAAACACAAGAAGTTTGAAAAAGTAATCCTGCTCGGCAATTCACTTGGTGGACACGTAGGTTTGCTTTATGCTAAAATGCACCCTAAAAACGTACTCGGATTAGTGCTTACAGGTAGTTCTGGGTTATACGAAAAAGCAATGAGCGATGGCTATCCACGTCGTGGTGATTACGATTTCATCAAAAAGAAATGCGAAGAAGTGTTTTACGACCCTGCCGTAGCTACTAAAGAAATTGTAGATGAGGTATTTGCTAATATCTCCGATCGTTCTAAACTTATCAAAACTTTGGCGCTTGCCAAAAGTGCTATCCGCAATAATATGGCAAAAGATTTGCCTAAAATGGAAACCCCTACTTGCCTTATCTGGGGTAAGAATGACAATGTAACCCCTCCTAAAGTCGCTGAAGAATTCCACGAACTATTGCCTAATTCCGAACTGCACTGGATAGACAAATGTGGTCACGCCCCAATGATGGAGCACCCTCAAGAGTTCAACGAGATTTTAAATAAGTGGCTTGAAAATAGATAGGAGGTAAGATGATAAAAAAAGCTGAATTTGTGATGAGTAACTCTCAGGTGAGTAAGTGCCCCAAGGAAAACTTACCTGAGTATGCTTTTATAGGGCGTTCCAATGTAGGGAAATCATCGCTCATCAATATGCTTACCAATCACAAGAATTTGGCTAAAACTTCGGGTCGTCCAGGGAAAACCCAACTCATCAATCACTTCAAAATAGACAATAGTTGGTTTTTAGTAGACCTCCCTGGTTATGGTTATGCAAGAGTGTCCAAAGAAACTAAAAAGGTATTTCAGCAATTTATTACTAAATATTTTGAGGAGCGACAACAATTGGTATGCGCATTTGTATTAGTTGATGTGCGCCACGAGCCCCAGAAGATAGATGTAGAGTTTATGCAATGGTTAGGCGAACACGGGATTCCGTTTGCTATTGTCTTCACCAAAGCTGATAAACTCAAACCTTTGGTAATTGAACGCAATATAGTGGCTTATCAACAAGTACTCCTCGAAACTTGGGAAGATTTTCCACCTTACTTCATCACTTCAGCCGAAAACAAAACCGGCAAAGAAGAACTAACCCATTACATCGAACAAATCAATAAATCAATTGATAATTGACAATTGTCAATTATCAATTGTTAAAATACTTCTGATATTACCTTTACTATATTATCTGATTTTCCCATTGAATAGTAGTGCAAAACAGGTACCCCAGCGGCTTTGAGCTCTTTGCTCTGCTGTATAGCCCATTCTATACCCACTTGTTTTACCTCGTTGTTGTTCTTGCAGGATTCCACTGCTTTGATGAGGTCTTCGGGGAAATCTATTTTAAAGGCTTGTGATAGTAGGTTGAGGTGCTTTTTAATAGCAATAGGTTTAATCCCTGGTATGATAGGTACATTGATGCCTGCTTCTTTGGCTTTCTCTACAAACTCAAAATACTTCTGATTGTCAAAAAACATCTGTGTTACCACATAGTCGGCACCGGCATCTACCTTTTCTTTAAGGCGCGCTAAATCTGAAGTGAGTGAGGGGGCTTCAATGTGTTTTTCAGGATAACCTGCTACTCCTATACAGAAATTAGCCTTATGGTCGGCAGCAATGCCGTTGAGGTAAATCCCCTTGTTCAAATTACTGATTTGAGTAACGAGTTCGGTAGCGTAGGTATGTCCGCCCTCAGTAGGCTGAAAGTAGCGTTGTTCTTTCATCGCATCACCGCGCAAAGCCATTACGTTGTCAATACCCAAGTAGAGGCAATCTACCAAAAGGTACTCAGTTTCTTCTTTTGAAAAACCACCACAAAGCACGTGAGGCACTGTATCTACCTTGTATTTATGCTGAATAGCTGCACAAATACCCACGGTACCAGGGCGCATACGGGTTACTTTTTTTTCCAATAGCCCATTGGGGTGTTCAATGTAATAATACTCCTCGCGTGAGGTAGTTACATCTATAAACGGAGGATTGAACTCCATTAGGGGGTCTATGTTTCGGTATAGTTCTTCAATATTATTTCCCTTTTTAGGAGGTACTACTTCAAAGGAGAAGAGCGTTTTTCCTTTGGCATTCTTAATATGGTCTGTTATTTTCATATTTTCCTTTAAATTCTTCTTTTGCTATCAGTGTATATCGTTTTATAAAGTCTGTTTTGTGAGCAGTATAAGCATCTCGGTCGTGCTCAAAAGGTTTCCAAAGAGATAATTTAAGTGTTTCATAGTCTTTGGCAATTGAAGGGTGTGTTTGCAGTTCATCGCGAAAATAGAGTTCGTCATTATCGCCTTCATAACGCAAGTGCAAGTGAAATACACGTTCTGCAAACCCATTAACAGTATAGCCTTTATTAAAAGAAATCCTATCATTTGTTTCATTCATACATAGATAACCTGATTGTAATATGAGTTCTTTTAGCTTCTGAAATGAACTGTCTTTCTTCACTTCCAATAGCATATCTACAATAGGTTTGGCTTGTATCCCTTCCACAGCGGTACTGCCTATATGGCTTAGTTGTATTATTTCATTAGAGGGTAATTGTTTTAAAAGAAAACAGCGTTCTTCCTCATACCATTCTTTCCACAAAGGATTGTGTGGCGTAAGATTGATAGGAAACAGTTGCCACAATTCCTGCAACGACATTTGTAACAAAGGATTTTCTTCTTGATTCATAGTCCTAACACCTAACACCTGAAACCTGATACCTAAAACCTACTTTTTTCTGCTAATCTTAAAATATCGCCAAATACCCCGCGTGCGGTTACCGAAGCGCCTGCACCTGCTCCTTGTATTACGATAGGGTTATCGCCGTAAGATTCGGTGTAAATTTCAAATATAGAGTCAGCTCCTTTTACCTGACCGAGGGCACTGTTGCGAGGAACCGATACTAGCGATACGTCTAACTGTACCGTTTCGGTAGAAGCTAAGTCGCCGTGAAGGTCACCTACATAACGCAGTACGTGGTCGGGGGCTTGTGCTTCTTTGATTTGCTGATAAGGCACATTGAACTCGTCTAAACGTTGCAAAAAGTCTTCCACAGAGCCTTCTCTCAAATGTTCGGGGATAAGGTTTTGTATCTTCACATCGCTGAACTCATTACCTAAATCGAGTTCGCGGGCTAAGATGAGCAGTTTGCGCCCTACATCATTACCACAAAGATCTTCACGAGGATCGGGTTCGGTATAACCACTGTTGATAGCGTGCTGGAGCACCTCGCTAAACGGCTTGTTTTCTGCTGAAAAGGTGTTGAACAGATAGCTGAGCGTTCCTGAGAATATCCCCTTGATACGGGTGATGTTCTCGCCCGAATGATGCAAAAGGCGAATAGTGTCTATCAGTGGTAAGCCTGCCCCTACATTGGTTTCGTAGAGATAAGTTTTTTGGTGTTGTTTGAGGGTTTTACGTAGCTCTTGGTAGAAGTCAAACGAAATAGTATTCGCTATTTTATTAGCTGAAACTAGGTCGTAACCGCTCTTGATAAGTGGAATATAGTTGTCTACAAAGGTTTTGCTGGCGGTTACATCTACGGCGATGAGGTTCTCTAAGTGATGTTTATCTACAAAGGCTTGCAGGGTGTCGAAGCTATAAGGAACGGCTTCTTTACCGAAGGCAGAGCGCCAATGACTGCCAATTCCTTTTGCATTGGTGAGTAGCTGTTGTGAATTGGCGATAGCAACGATACGCAAACTGATATTCTTGCGGTGGAGTATATTGTCGTGTGCGGCAATCACTTGGTCGATGAGGGTAGCCCCTACGGTACCTTTACCAAAGATTACCAAGTTGATACGGCGTGAAACCCCAAAGATTTCACCGTGAATTACGTTCAATGCCTTGTGGAGTTTTTTGGTTTTGAGTACCAAACTCACGTTTTTGCCCGTTACGGCATTGTTGATGAGCAAAGGAACGATTTGGTTGCGTATCAGTGCGTTATAAGGGTGGTGGAAAGTAGCAAGTGGTTGTCCTACGATAGAAATTACAGCTACATCTTCTACGATACTCACACTGCTCACATCATTGGTGTAGAAATCGTGTGAGAATTCCTCGTCTATAGCAGCTTTGGCAAGTTTAGCATCTTTAGAAGCTACTACCAAGCCTACCCCGCGCTCGGATGACCCTTGTGAGATGATACTCACACTGATACCTTTTTGTGCGAGCGCTTTAAAAATACGAGCATCTACGCCCACTTTGCCCAAGAGTCCGCGACCTTCCATCACGATAAGGGCATTGTCTTTAATTACCGAAATCGATTTGATACCCTCTTGCACGCTTTCTTGGTGAATGAGTGTGCCCGCGTCCTCACTGTTGAAAGTGTTTTTGATACGCAACGGAATGCCTTTTTCAATGAGTGGGATAATGGTTTTGGCGTGGAGTATAGAAGCTCCAAAGTTAGCCAACTCATTGGCTTCTTCGTAAGAAAGATGACGTATAATTTTGGCTTCGGGTACTAACTCAGGATTGGCAGTGAAGATACCGTCGACGTGGGTGTAGTTTTGCAGTTCGGAAGCGTTGAGGTAGTTAGCCAAAAGTGCTGCCGAATAGTTACTGCCATTGCGCCCTAAGGTAGTAGTGTCGCCTTTTTCGGTGGAAGCGATAAAGCCTGTAACCACGACTACGTGATTAGAAGGGATAGTTGCAAAGCGGTCACGGGTGAGTTTTTCGGATATTGAGTTGATGATTTGGGCATTGCCTACCACAGCATCAGTTTTGAAGATTTCACGACTATCCACAAAAGTACTTTCCAAGCCTTTGTGCTGAAGTAGTGCTGCCACAAGCTTAGCCGACATCAGTTCACCTTGTGCCAATACCAAATCTTTGGTTTTAGGGCTGTAGTCTTTCAGTAGCGAAACGCCTTCGAGGAGTTTTTCGAGCAACTGAAATTCGGGCTCAAACGATACACGAGAGTTATACTGCTGTTCGTCTTTTAGTTGTTGAAAGTCGGCAGTATAATCCTCGCCTTTACTCGCTTTTTCGAGCAAAGCCTCTAATTCATCGGTAGTGTTACCTCGCGCTGAGACTACTACTGATATAGGTTCAGTTTTAGCAAGCCCAGCAATGATACTGAGTACCTTTTCAATGCCATCATTAGCAAGTGATTTTCCACCAAATTTTAATATCTTCATTTGTTTACTTTTTATCTTCTACCTTCTTGAAAATAACTTCTCCTTTTTTATCATTACGCACCACAAACTCATCTCCTCTAAGTTTTACAATTTTAAAACGACTTACCTCATCTTTAATAGCATTTCCTATATCAAAAAAGCTCATCGGAGTTTTAGTGAGGTAAAATTCTAAATCATAGCATAAATTAAGGTCTATAGATTCGACTTTATACATAGATTCGTGATTATAGGTGAGTAATAAAGCACACTTTTCATTCGTCTTAGGTACTTTTATAATCAATTTTCCATTTTCGTCAGTATCACCTCCTGTAGACGCTCCTTCTTTAAACAGAGAAACATCTACATTCGGTAAAGGCTTCTTTTCTAAATCGTATACTGTTAAGTTTAAAGTGATGTAATCTTTATAATTAGTATATGGTTTAGCGATATAATATCCAGGGTATTTTACCTCTGTTAAATCGTATTTTAACACTAAAGAATCCTTCGTGAGGGTGTAATGACCTTTGCCATAATGAACAATTCCTAACTCACCTTCCTCAGCATAATCAAAAATGCCATTGCTATAAAACGTGTAGGTATCAGTAGCACAACACTCTATGTGCATTTCTTTCTCCTTTATATAATACTTACCTTCTATTTTTCTCTGCGCAAAAGTAAAAGCATATGCGCTTATAAAGAATAGCAATAATAAGAGGAGTTTTTTATTTGCATTTTGAGCTCCGTAGCTTTTAGCTATAATATTGATCCCATTATCCATCAATAATTTATCATTAATCATTAATTAAACACTTTCTTTAAATACTGTTCTAACTGTTTGTGTTCTATCAGGAAAGCATCGTGACCGTGTACGGAGTGGATTTCGTAATAATCTACGGGTTTGCCCATTTCGCGCAGTTCGGTTACAGTATCGCGGTTCTCTTGAGGAACGAAATACAAATCAGAATCGGTGCTTACAATGGTGATGTGTGCGGTGATAGGCGCTACAGCCTCGGCAAAACTACCGCGTTCCTTTGAAATATCTATCGTTTTTACCAATTGGTTCATCAGTTTGTAGGCGGAGAGTGAAAAACGTTTGTGTAGCTTCTCTCCGTGGTGTAAAAGCCACGTTTCTACATTGTACAACTGCAACGGAATGTTGGTGGTGCGCTCAAACTTCAGTTTCAACGATTGAGGAGTGCGATAACACAACATCGCGTGGAGGCGTGCATCGTGCAAGGGGTGTGTAGAGTTTTTGAGTATCTGCTCTTGCAAGAGGCAGTTGCCTATAATCCAGTCGGTTGCTTTCCAATCGGCAGCTACGATTATGAGTTCTTTGAAAAGGGTAGGGGAGAGGGCAGCCATTTCCCAAGCAATACCACCACCTAACGAGCACCCTACAAGGGCAAATACTTCTTTAAGTCCTAAATGCTCGGTGAGCCCTTGGTTGAAAATGCGCGCTATATCTATACCTGCCCAATGCTCATAGTTAGGAATCATATCTTCTTCGCGTGCTCCAAAACCATTGCCAGGGATATTAAAAGCCACTACTGTGTATTTAAGGGTATCTATCAACTTCCCTTCACCGATGGCTTCTTTCCACCAGCCATTTTCACCCGTTACTTGTGAATTACCTGTAAAAGCGTGATTTACTACCACTACCGGAGCTGTGCCTAAGGCTTTTCCAAACACTTGATAATACACCCTAAGAGCGGGAATACGCACCCCACAAGAGGTAACGAAATCAGTAAGAGGGTAATGTAGAATATCGGACATAAAGGCGTTGCGAAATAGTTTATATGAAAAACATTTAGATATATTTAGAATTATTTTCTTTTTCAGATACTCTAATCGGAAAATAATTCTGTGTTAAAACGCTATTATTTTTATATTGATTTTGAAAGGCGCAAAAGTAAAAATAATTTTCTAAATAGACAAATAGTTTTTATTACATTTATTTTAATCATTCAGAAAGGCAAGAGAATTAGGAAATGAGGAAATTAGAGAATGAGGAAATGAGAGAATGAGGAAATGAGAGAATGAAGTGGAGCTACAATTTCGCGCTAGAGGAGGGATTGTTAGTTTATTTAACTTTGGCAAAGTTTCAAACTTTGCCAAAGTGTATACCCCTAAAAGAGACATATCTGAGCTATCGGAAGGAAACGGAAGATTTCAGAAGAGGGCTGAGAGGATTTTTGGTGAAAAAAGGGTGTAAGATGGGTGGGGTTAGCTTATAGAGAGCTTATAGGAAGCTTATATGAATCTTGGACGATTGGTATAGGAAGGGTATATAAGTAGTTGACTCATAGTATAATGCAGTGACATAAAAAATGGTAAAAACAGGGTTTCGAGGCGAAAGAAAAAGAATCCTCACCCCGTCCCTCTCCCAAGGA
>NZ_AKFR01000021.1:0-8495 GCF_000277665.1 Capnocytophaga sp. oral taxon 335 str. F0486
TCTTTTGTTCGTCTTTTGTTCGTCTTTTGTTCGTCTTTTGTTCGTCTTTTGTTCGTCTTTTGTTCGTCTTTTGTTCGTCTTTTGTTCGTCTTTTGTTCGTCTTTTGTTCGTCTTTTGTTCGTCTTTTGTTCGTCTTTTGTTCGTCTTTTGTTCGTCTTTTGTTCGTCTTTTGTTCGTCTTTTGTTCGTCTTTTGTTCGTCTTTTGTTCGTCTTTTGTTCGTCTTTTGTTCGTCTTTTGTTCGTCTTTTCATTATCTGCCTGTCGTGCTACGACTGCTTGTGCGGCTCACACCTGCTTGTGTGGCTCACACCGTTTTCACTAAAAAAAAGTGTCTGAGAAATTATAGCTAACTCTCAGACACTTTATTTAATCTAACTTACTTATTTTATATAGGTTAAATGTAAAACTTCTCATATTAATTTGCTACTTCGCTGATAAATTTCAATCGGTAGATTCTCAGTTCGTCGTCTTCGTAATCACCAGCAAACTCTTTAGAGGCTAACGATATTTTATCACTTTCAGCTTCCATAAAGTATTCGTGAAGCTCTTCTTGTTGCTCTTCATCAAAGATTTCATTCACCCAATAATCGATATTTAGCTTGGTACCGCTGTATACGATTTGCTCCATTTCTTTGAGGAACTCATCCATTTCCAATCCTTTAGCTTGGGCTATGTCAGGCAATGGTAATTTGCGGTCTATATTCTGAATGATAAACAATTTCAAAGCTGAGTTAGACCCGGTAGTTTTTACTATTAAATCCTCAGCGCGCACAATGTCATTCTCTTCTACGTAACGCTCAATGAGCTTTACAAACTCACTACCATATTTCTTAGCCTTGCCTTCCCCTATACCGTGTACATTAGTAAGCTCCTGAATAGTAATAGGGTATTTGAGAGCCATATCTTCTAGCGAAGGGTCTTGGAATACCACAAACGGAGGTACTCCTTTTTGTTTGGCTACTTTCTTACGCAAATCTTTGAGCATTTCAAGAAGTACAGGGTCGGCTGCTACGGCATTAGCACTGTTGATATCTTCGGGTTCTTCTTCATAACTGTGGTCTTCAGTCATCATAAATGAAGGTACATCTTTTAAAAACTCTTTTCCTTTGTCGGTGATAAACATCACCCCATAAGTTTCTATATCTTTACGTATGAGTCCGTTTACCATTACCTGACGGAGGAGTGCCATCCAGTAAGCATCGTCTTTTTCCTTCCCAATACCAAAGAACTCTTGTTCGTCAATACGGTGTGCTTTGATAATAGCACTCACTTTTCCAATAAGCGTATTTACAATCTCTTTAGCTTTAAATTTCTGTTTGGTAGCAATAATTACGTTTAGTAATTTCACCACATCGTCTTTGGCTTCTTTCTTTTCTTTAGGGAAACGTACATTATCGTCCATATTAGCACCTTCACCATTCACTTCGTCAAACTCTTCACCAAAGTAATGTAAGATAAATTTACGGCGCGAACTAGACGTTTCGGCATAGGCTACAATATCTTGCAAGAGTGCTTGTCCTATTTCTTGCTCAGCTATAGGTTTACCTATCATAAATTTTTCCAGCTTCTCTACATCTTTATAGGAATAGAAAGCCAAGCAATGACCTTCACCACCATCGCGACCGGCACGTCCGGTTTCTTGATAGTAACTCTCTATACTTTTAGGAATATCGTGGTGAATTACAAAGCGCACATCGGGTTTGTCAATACCCATACCAAAAGCAATAGTTGCAACTACCACATCTACTTCTTCCATCAAGAACATATCTTGGTGCTTGGCGCGTGTTTTGGCATCTAATCCTGCGTGATAAGGCACTGCCGAAATGCCGTTTACTTGCAAGGTTTGTGCGAGGTCTTCCACCTTTTTACGGCTGAGACAGTATATAATCCCAGATTTTTTACTGTTCTGTTTCACAAAACGAATGATATCGGCATCTACATTTTTAGTTTTAGGGCGTACCTCGTAATACAAGTTTGGACGGTTGAACGACGACTTAAATACATTAGCTTCCTGCATTCCTAAGTTCTTCAAAATGTCTTCTTGTACCTTAGGAGTAGCCGTAGCAGTAAGCGCTACAATAGGTATATTACTGCCCAAACGCTCGATAATGGTTCTAATATTGCGGTACTCAGGACGGAAATCGTGTCCCCATTCCGAGATACAGTGCGCCTCATCTACCGCTACAAAAGAAATAGGTACTGTTTTGAGAAAGTTAGCATATTCCTCTTTGATAAGCGACTCGGGGGCGACGTATAGCAACTTAGTCTTGCCTGCACTGATGTCTTCCATTACCTCGCGAATTTCATTTTTAGTAAGCGAAGAGTTGAGAACGTGGGCAATACTATCGGTTGACGAAATACCGCGCATAGCATCTACTTGGTTTTTCATCAAAGCGATAAGCGGAGAGATAACAATAGCAGTTCCCTCCAAGACTAAGGCAGGTAATTGGTAACACAATGATTTACCACCACCTGTAGGCATAATAACAAAGGTGTTCTCTTTATTAATTACGCTGGTAATAATTTCTTCTTGATGCCCTTTAAACGCTTCAAACCCAAAGTAGTGTTTCAGGGCATTGTGTAAATCATCTTTTGTCATTTTCATATTAAACATTCTCCTGTTTTAGTGTTGAGTTTTTCTGTTATTACATTCAGTTTACAAATATACGACATTTTTCTAAATCACAAAAATTTTTGATAAAAAAATATTGTCACACTCATAAATGTTCTTTTATAAAGCTACTAACGGTAAGCCTATGTACTTTCAAAATGTAAGCTTTGACAAAGCTTGACTTTTCTTGTAAATATGTAATTTCCTTATTTGATAAACTTAATCCTACGTGTTTAAAAACGGCATTTAGAAGAGTAGGGGAGAAGGGAAGGTGAATAGAAAAAATATGTCACATATAGTATTTTTTACTTTTACAACGTTATAAAGGGTAAAGAGAATAAAATTTGCTTTGCATTTTTCGCAATAAAAACCAATACTCTTGAAAATATAATAATCGTTACTAACTTTTATTGCCCCTCTATGATGGTAATATCATATTATTTTCGTACTTTTGCACGCTGAAAAATCATTAAGAATAAAGGTAAGTAATCACAACTCTTTACTTCTTAACTCTTAACTATAAAAATGTACGCACTATTCAAAAAAGAAATCCGTTATTTCTTCACTTCTCCCATTGGTCTTACTATCATTGGGCTCTTTATCGTGCTTAACGGATTGTTCTTATGGGTCTTTAAAACAGATTACAACATTTTCAACGCTGGTTTTGCCGATTTGTTGCCCTTTTTCCGTCTTTCGTCTTGGGTTTTCGTCTTTTTAGTACCTGCCCTTACAATGAGAAGCATCTCAGAGGAGAAAAAAAGCGGTATGTTAGCCCTTTTGTTCACTAAGCCAGTCAGCACCCTGCAAATGGTGCTCGGCAAGTATTTGGGTATCCTCTTCTTGCTCCTTGTAATCCTCTTGCCGTCAGTCTTATACGTATATATGGTTTGGGTATTGGGCAACCCCGTAGGCAACTTAGATATAGCAGGCACCGTGGGTTCTTACATTGCCTTGTTTTTGCTGGTAGCCACCTTTGCCTCAGTAGGCTTATGGGCGTCGTCTATAAGTAGTAACCAAATCATTTCCTTTGTGTTAGCGGCATTTCTGTGCTTCTTTTTCTTCTTTGGCATCGACCAGCTTATTGCCTTTATAGCCCCCGAAGATTTTGGTGGGGTAGGCTTCCAAACGCATTTCGACGCTATTAGTAGGGGAGTGCTCGACACCCGAAATATCGTGTATTTCCTCTCTGTTATCTCATTTTTCATATATCTCACTACCTTATCACTCAAAGCCTACAAACAATGAAAAGACTCTTTCAAAACACTGTTATCAAGGTGCTTATAGCCTTGGTGTGCCTCCTTGCAGTCAATTATATTGCCAAGCAATGGCATACGCGGATAGACCTCACACAAGACAAACGTTATACGCTCTCTGAGGTGAGCAAGAAAACGCTTGCTAAAATACAGAATCCTATCGTGATTGATGTATTACTCAAAGGCAATATCCCTACCGAATTTAAGAAGTTACAGACTGAAACGATTCAGTTATTAGACGAGTATGCAGCTGCCAATAACAACATTATCGTCAATTTCGTAAACCCATTAGAAGGGGAGGAGCGTCCCGAAAGTGTGATTCAAGAACTGATAAATAATGGCTATCAGCCCTTGCAAATCACTCAAAATGAAGCGGGGAAATCTTCTATTGAGTATATTTTCCCTTGGGCAGTCATTAGCGATGGTAAGAAGAGTGAGCGCGTTCGTCTCTTTGTGAACAAACTCGGCTCTACCGACCAAGAGCAGGTACAGAACTCAGTACAGAAGTTAGAATACAATTTTACTGATGCACTCTATAAGTTTACCTTAGATAAAAAGAAGAAAATTGCAGTGCTCAGAAGTAACGGTGCGCTGGAAGATATCTATATGGCCGACTTCCTCAAAACAGCACGCGAATACTACTTTATAGCACCTTTCACGCTTGATTCAGTGGCAACCAACCCCGAGAAGACTCTACACGACCTCGAAAAATTCGATTTACTACTCGTGCCTAAGCCTACCGAGCCTTTTACTGATGCCCAAAAGCAGGTAGTAGACCAGTATATAATGAATGGTGGTCGTGCTCTATGGCTGATTGACAATGTTGCGGTTTCCTTAGAAGATATGTACAAAACAGGTGGAATGACAATGGCAATGCCCGTCAATCTAAACCTTACTGATATGTTTTTCCAATATGGTTTCCGTATCAATTACACCTTAGTAAACGATTTGTATTTTTCTGAAATCATAGTAGCTACTGGTGATGGTTCTCAAACCCGTTATATGCCTATCCCTTGGGTATATAATCCGCTGGTGCTTTCGGGTAATAATCACCTTATCAACAATCATTTAGACGCAGTGAGGTTTCAGTTTGCCAATAGCATCGATACACTGAAAAACGGTGTGAAGAAAACAGTTCTTCTCGCTAGTTCGCCTTTCTCAAAAGCGGATGGCACTCCACGTGAAATCAACTTGCGTATCGACCCCAATAACCAGAATAAAGAAGCCTACAAACACGGAAACATTCCATTGGCAGTGCTTTTAGAAGGTGAGTTTAACTCAGTTTATAAAGACCGTATTCGTCCCATAAACCTCAAAGAAAAAGCCGAAAGAAGCAAACCTACTAAAATGCTTGTAGTAGCCGATGGCGATATTATCAAAAACGATATAGATAGCAAAAATAATATTCCCTTAGAACTCGGTTTTGATAAATGGACAAGCAAATATTATGACAATAAAGCTTTCTTGCAGAATGCTTTAAATTACCTCTTAGACGATACTGAGTTTTTGAGTTTGCGTAATAAGAAAGTACAATTGGCTTTCTTAGATAAGGAAAAAGTAGCCGAAAGTGCCAGCAGTTGGCAAATAAAAGTATTTGTGTATCCATTATTGCTTTTGATATTGGTAATGCTTTCAGTATTATATTTTTATAGGAAGAAGAACATAAAGAAAGGATAAAATGAAAAGAGTAGTAGTAGGACTTAGTGGGGGAGTAGATAGTAGCGTAGCTGCCTATTTGTTAAAAGAACAAGGCTATGAGGTAATAGGTCTTTTTATGAAAAATTGGCACGATGATTCAGTTACTATTTCCGATGAATGTCCTTGGTTAGAAGATAGTAACGATGCGCTTTTAGTAGCCGAAAAGCTCGGCATTCCATTTCAGACAGTGGATATGAGTGAGCCCTACAAAGCCCGTATTGTCGATTATATGTTCAATGAATACGAACATGGTAGAACACCCAATCCCGATGTGTTATGTAATCGCGAAATCAAGTTTGATGTTTTTATGAAGCTTGCCCTTAGTTTAGGCGCCGATTACGTAGCAACAGGACACTATTGTCGCAAAGAAGAAATAGAGATAAATGGTGAAAAAATCTATCGATTGCTATCGGGGAAAGATAAAAATAAAGACCAATCGTATTTCCTATGTCAGCTTTCACAAGACCAACTCAGTAAAGTACTTTTCCCTATTGGAGAATTGCAGAAATCGGAAGTGAGAGCCATTGCCAAAGCTCAAGATTTGATAACCGCTGATAAAAAAGATTCTCAGGGACTTTGCTTTGTAGGAAAAGTGCGTTTGCCCGAGTTCCTACAACAAAAACTACAACCCAAACAAGGCGATATTATTGAAATCCCCAATGATTGGAAAGGATATACTGACTTTGATATGCTACGCCTTTTTGAAAATTATGAAGACGAATTAAAATATTTGTCACAACGTTTTGTTTATCGTCCCGAAGACGGTAAAAAAGTAGGTGTCCATCAAGGAGCTCATTATTTCACCAAAGGGCAACGCAAAGGCTTAAATGTAGGAGGAACCAAAGAACCCTTGTTCATCATAGAAACTGATATCGAGAAGAATATCATCTATACAGGACAAGGACACACACATCGCGGATTGTTCCGCAGTGCTTTGTTTATCGCAACCCCTGATGAACATTGGATTCGCGAAGATTTGGCATTAAAAGTATATGAATCTAAAGAGTTTATGGTACGTATACGCTATCGTCAGCCATTACAGAAAGCGGTTTTATATAAAGTCGAAAACGGTTTGTATATTCATTTTTCAGAACCTCAAAGTGCTATTACTGAGGGGCAATTTGCTGCCTGGTACAGCGGAGATGAATTAGTGGGTAGCGGTGTTATTTCATAGAAAAAACACCTATTGTAAAATGGTTATAATGTATATTATGTCAAATAACAGATAAGGAAAAAGATATGAGAAAGGCACTTATCATCACTTATTATTGGGCGCCTGCTGGCGGACCTGGTGTACAACGTTGGTTAAAATTCGTAAAATATTTACGAGATTTTAATATAGAACCTATTGTATATATTCCTGAAAACCCAACTTATCCTATCACTGACAATGAAATAGGAAACGATTTGCCTACCGATATACAAATTATCAAACATCCTATATGGGAACCTTATGCTTGGGCTTCGTTATTCTCTAAAAAGAAAACCCAAAAAATTAGTTCGGGTATCATTCCGCGTAAAAAAGTTTCTATTTTAGATAAAGTATTACTTTGGATACGTGGTAATTTCTTCATTCCCGATGCTCGTAAATTCTGGGTCAAACCTTCTATAAAGTATCTGAATAAGTTTATAAAAGAAAACCAGATAGAAACTATCATCACCACTTCGCCTCCCCACAGCGTACACCTTATAGGTTATGAGTTAAGGAAACAAATTCCTCACCTCAAATGGATTAGCGATTTCCGCGACCCGTGGACAACTATTGGTTATTACAAAGATTTACGCCTTACCAAATGGGCAGATAAACGTCAGCATTATTGGGAAAAAGAAGTGTTACAACAATCAGACTTGGTGATTACAACAAGTTTCAAGACGCAAAAAGACTTTCGGCAGCTTACCAATACTCCTATTGAGGTAATTACCAATGGTTATGATGAGGAAAAAACAACCACCTCTCCCCTATCCAATAAATTCCTTATTTCGCACATAGGTTCCTTATTATCAGATAGAAACCCCAAAATGCTGTGGAAAATATTAGCCGAATTAATACGCGAAGAACCTCATTTTGCCGAAGATTTCACACTTTGTTTTGCAGGCAAAGTAAGTGAAGAAATCGAAGAAGATATTCGCCATAACGGACTTACACCTTATTATATTAATAAAGGTTATATTAGCCATCAAGAAGCTATTGGTTTGCAAAAGCAATCGCAAGTATTGTTGCTCATCGAAATAGATTCCGAAGAAACACAAGGTATTATTCCGGGTAAACTGTTTGAATATATGATTTCGGAGCGACCTATTCTCGCCATAGGACCTTATAACTGGGATGTTACACCTATTCTCACTGAAACACAAACAGGTACTTTTGTGGGATATACCGATGCCTCTCAGATGAAAGCCAAAATAGTAGAGTTTTATCATCAATTCCAACATAAAACACTTAAAACCAATCCCAAAGAAGTAGAACAATACAGCCGTAAAGCCCTTACTCAACGGTTGGCTCAACTGATATGAAAAGTTTTCTTATTTATCACATTTTTTTCTATTAATGAAAGATTTTCTGTAAGTTCCACTAATAATTGCAATTTTAAGTAGTAATTTTTAGTAAAACTTTTATTTTTCAGAGGGTTTTGCCTCTAAGGGGCAACCCTCTGAAAAATAAAAAAAGAGAAAAAACTATAAAAGTCTTTTCTCTTTCAAAATAAATGCTTTTCTTTGTAAATGACAATGAAAGAATATAAGCATTTAAATTTGGTGCAAAGGTCGGTAATTTCTGCTTTAAAAGCAAGCGGAATCAAACAAAAAGATATTGCTCTTTATGCAGAGTGTAATCCCTCTACCGTCAGTCGAGAGCTGTCAAGAAACAAAACAAAGACAGGAAAATACAGTCCAAAAGTAGCTCAAGAAATCTCAGAAGAGCGTAAAGAACGTTT
>NZ_AKFR01000022.1:0-53620 GCF_000277665.1 Capnocytophaga sp. oral taxon 335 str. F0486
CTTTCTATACCAATCGTCCAAGATTCGTATAAGCTTCCTATAAGCTCTCTATAAGCTAACCCCACCCTCCTTACACCCTTTTTTCACCAAAAATCCTTCTAACTCACTTTTTATATTTTTCGTTTTTCTCCGATAACTCAGACCAGTCCAATTTGTCCGACAAGTCAGACTCGTCAAAAAACCTTTTTTATCACTACCACCCATTTGCTAATTTTCAAATTTGCTATTCTGCTAATTTTTCCCGCCCATCGTGCTACGACTGCCTGTGCGGCTCGCACCTTTGGCAAAGTTGATTACTGGTATTTCCGGTATTATTGGCATTCCCGGCATTACTGGCATTACTGGTATTCCCAGCATTATTGCCTTTTCCCTCATTTGCTATTTCGCAATTATTTTGTACTTTTGCACCCAATAACTCAAAAAACAAACAAGCGTATGGCTAAGAATGTAGTGATTGTAGAGTCGCCTGCCAAGGCTAAAACCATTGAAAAGTTCTTAGGTAAGGACTACAAAGTAGTGTCCAGCTATGGGCATATTGTCGATTTGCCCTCCAATGAACTGGGCGTAGATATCCAGCACGGTTTTAAACCTAATTACCTCATCTCTAACGACAAAAAAAATCTTGTAAAAGAACTCAAAGCACTCACGTCAAAAGCCGAAGTAGTATGGCTCGCTTCCGATGAAGACCGTGAAGGAGAAGCAATTGCGTTTCATCTTTCCGAAACACTCAAACTAAAAAAGGAAAATACCAAGCGCATCGTTTTTAACTCCATTACCAAATCGGCTATTGAAAACGCTATTAAAAACCCTCGTGGTATTGATTATAATCTGGTGAATGCACAGCAAGCACGCCGTGTACTCGACCGCCTCGTGGGCTATGAACTCTCTCCCGTACTGTGGAAAAAAATTAAAAGCGGACTCTCAGCAGGACGCGTACAGTCGGTAGCAGTACGCCTTATCGTAGAACGCGAACGCGAAATACAAGACTTCAAAACGCAATCCTCTTACCGAATTACTGCCGAATTTATCACCTCAGAAGGCAAAGTTGTAAAAGCCTCTTTGCCTAAAAATTTCGACACACAAGCCGAAGCTGAAAACTTCTTGCAACAGAATATCGGAGCGCATTTCAAAGTGCAATCATTAGAAACCAAACCAGCCAAGAAAATGCCTGCGCCCCCCTTCACTACTTCCACCCTCCAACAAGAAGCCGCACGCAAACTGCACTTCTCAGTAAGCAAAACAATGACGGTAGCCCAACGCCTCTACGAATCTGGTTTTATCACCTATATGCGTACCGATAGCGTGAATCTTTCACAAGAAGCGCTCAACACTGCCAAAAACGCTATCGTGCAACTCTTCGGAGCTCAGTACAGCCAAGTGCGCAAGTTCGCTACTAAAAGCAAAGGCGCACAAGAGGCGCACGAAGCCATTCGTCCTACCGATATGAGTCGCTCCTCTATCGCTGCTGAACCCGACCAGAATAAGCTATACGAACTGATATGGAAACGCACCCTTGCCTCACAAATGGCAGATGCTCAAATAGAGCGCACTACCGTAAAAATAGAAGCCGATAAGCACAAAGAATACTTCGTAGCCAATGGCGAAATGGTACAGTTCGATGGCTTTTTAAAAGTGTATTTAGAAAGTACCGACGACGAGGAAGAAGAACAAGAAGGAATGCTCCCCAATCTCAAAAAAGGAGAAGCTCTTACGCATCGCTATATTACTGCTACCGAGCGTTTCACTCGTCCATTACCTCGTTATACTGAGGCTTCGCTGGTGAAAAAGTTAGAGGAACTCGGTATCGGACGCCCATCTACTTATGCTCCTACTATTTCTACGATTCAAAACCGCGGATATGTGGAACGTAGCACACTCGAAGGTGAAGTGCGCCCCTATCAGCAACTCACCCTTGCAGGCAATACTATCAAAACACAAACCCTTAGCGAACGAGTAGGTGCCGATAAAGGCAAGCTTGTCCCCACCGATATAGGTAGTGTAGTAAACGATTTTCTCGTTTCCCATTTCGATACGATAATGGACTATAATTTCACTGCCAAAGTAGAAAATAGCTTCGACGAAATAGCCGAAGGCACTGAGAATTGGACAAAGATGCTCACACAGTTTTATAATCATTTTCACCCCGTAGTAGAAAATGTTGAAAAGCATACAGGTCGTGAAACAGGTGAACGCGTGCTGGGTACCGACCCTAAATCAGGTCGCCCTCTCAGCGTACGCTTAGGTCGTTATGGAGCTATGGCGCAAATAGGGAATCCCGATGATGCCGAAAAGCCTATTTATGCAAGTCTATTAGCAGGTATGTCTATCGAAACGATTACTTTTGAAGAAGCCCTCAAACTCTTCGAGCTTCCTCGTCAGTTAGGCATTGTCGATGGTAAGAATGTAGAAGTGAATGTAGGGCGTTTCGGACCCTATGTGCGCTACGGCGATGCTTTTATATCACTTGATAAAGGTGAAGACGTTTTCAGTGTAACTCTCGAGCGGGCTAAGCAACTCATCGGCGAGAAGAAAAAAGCTGACGCTCCTATTGCCACCTATCAAGGAGTGGAAGTTACCAAAGGTGTAGGTCGTTTTGGTCCCTTTATTAAGTGGAACAACACCTATATAAACGTTACCAAAAAGTACAATTTCGACCATCTTAGTCAGCAAGATGTAGAAGAACTTATAGAAGATAAGCTCAAAAAAGAATCGGAAAAGGTAGTGAAAGAATGGGACGAAGGAGCTATCCGTATAGAGAAAGCTCGCTGGGGACGTTTTACCCTCCTCAAAGGTAAAACCAAAGTAGAACTCCCCAAAGACACCGATATAGCAACTTTCACCAAAGAACAAGCTCTTGCCCTCCTTACCGAGAAAGAGCCTAAACCTAAAAAAGCCCCTTCTAAAAAGAAATAATACAATAATAATAGGCTATCAAAAAGATAAGATTTCTTTCTTGATAGCCTATTTTGTATCATAAAATAAGTATTTTTATAATACTGATTTTTTTAATTCCGCAATCGTTTGGGTAGGGTTAGTAGCATTGAAGATAAAACTGCCTGCTACTAAGGCATCAGCACCTGCCTCTACAAGTGCTTTAGCATTCTTTAAACTCACTCCACCATCTATTTCTATAAGTGCGTGTGCCTCTACTTGTTCAATAAGTGCTTTAGCTTGACGCACTTTCCTATAAGTATTTTCAATAAATGACTGTCCACCGAATCCAGGGTTCACACTCATCAGCAAGAGTACGTCTATATCTTGAATAACATCTTCCAACAAAGCGACAGGTGTATGCGGATTGAGGGCTACCCCTGCTTTCATTCCCTCTGCTTTAATTGCTTGTATAGTGCGATGCAAGTGCGTACACGCCTCGTAATGCACAGTAAGTATATCACTACCGAGCTTAGCAAAAGTGCTGATATAGCGGTCGGGGTCAATAATCATCAAGTGAACATCTAACGGTTTGGTAGCGTGTTTGTGAATCACTGAAAGCACGGGCATACCATAAGAGATATTAGGCACAAAAACACCGTCCATAATATCGATATGAAACCAATCAGCTTCGCTGGTGTTTACCATTTCAATAGCTTGTTGCAGGTTGCCGAAATCGGCAGCTAATAATGAAGGAGCGAGAATCATATTTTTAATGTTTAATGATTAATGTTTAGTAATTTATTTTATGAAGCAAAAGCAATTTTTAGTATACCATCGTTATTCGTAATTCGTCATTAGCCAACACTTCCTTCTAGCGAAATCTCTAAGAGTTTTTGAGCTTCAACAGCGAACTCCATAGGGAGCTTGTTAAGCACTTCCTTGCCAAAACCATTTACGATGAGTGAAATCGCTTTCTCGGTATCAATGCCCCGCTGATTGCAGTAGAAAATCTGGTCTTCACCAATCTTAGAGGTAGTAGCTTCGTGTTCTATTTGAGCAGTAGGATTTTTAGCTTCTATATAAGGAAAAGTGTGCGCTCCACAGAGGTTACCCATCAATAGGGAGTCGCATTGAGAGAAATTGCGTGCATTTTTAGCATTAGGCACTACTTTCACCAATCCGCGGTAGCTGTTTTGTGATTTTCCTGCCGAAATACCCTTAGAGATAATTGTGGATTTGGTATTATTGCCTAAGTGTATCATCTTAGTACCCGTATCGGCTTGCTGAAAGTGGTTAGTAACCGCAATTGAGTAAAATTCGCCTATAGAATTATCCCCTTTGAGCACTACTGAAGGGTATTTCCAAGTAATAGCAGAGCCTGTTTCTACTTGTGTCCACGATATTTTGGCATTTCTCTCAGCCAAAGCGCGCTTGGTTACGAAGTTATATACACCGCCTTTACCGTCTTTATCACCAGGAAACCAGTTTTGTACTGTAGAATATTTAATTTCGCCATTATCCATAGCTATAAGTTCTACCACAGCAGCGTGTAATTGGTTTTCATCGCGTTTGGGCGCCGTACAACCTTCAAGGTAAGAGACGTAAGCACCTTCATCAACAATGAGGAGGGTTCGCTCAAACTGTCCTGTTCCTGCTTGATTGATACGGAAATAAGTAGAAAGCTCCATAGGGCAACGCACCCCTTTGGGTACATAGCAAAAAGACCCATCAGAGAAGACCGCTGAGTTAAGAGCTGCGTAGAAATTATCGGTTTTAGGTACGACGGTACCAAGGTACTTACGCACCAAGTCGGGGTGTTTTTGTATCGCTTCGGAGATGGAACAGAAGATAATGCCTCGTTCTGCCAATGTTTTTTGAAAAGTGGTCGCTACTGAAACTGAGTCCATCACTACGTCCATTGCTACGGCAGGTTTTTCTTCTTCTACTCCCGCAAGGCGTTTTTGTTCTTCAAGAGAGATACCGAGTTTTTGGAAAGTTTCCAATAGCTGAGGGTCTACCTCATCAAGGCTGTTGAGTTTAGGTTTCTGTTTAGGAGCAGAATAATAAGCAATATCTTGAAAGTCGGGAGTTTCAAACTTGAGATTTGCCCAATGAGGAGGCTCTTCCATCGCTTGCCACGCACGGAAGGCTTCTAAGCGCCAATCGGTCATCCACTGGGGTTCGTTTTTCTTTTTAGAAAGGGCTATTACCACTTCCTCGTTGAGCCCTTTAGGAAAAGTTTCTGATTCGATATCTGTATAAAAGCCGTATTTGTATTCGCTGTTTTCTAATTCTTCTTTAAGTTCTTCTTCTGTATATTTAGTCATAATTGCTTTTAGATAAGAGGTAAGAGATAAGAGGTAAAAACTCCTCTTATTTATACCGAGATGCGATTTTACAAAGCGCAAAGATAGTACTTTAAATTGAATCTAAAATACTATCTTTATAATTATTTTGTTTGAGAGATAGAGTTTGCCTATAGTTAAGCTATTGGGTAAGACTGTCTAACAACTGATGTACTGCATCACTATTCCAGCGTGCAATGCCGTCTTTCTGAGCGCGTACATAACCGTTTTTATCTACTATGTAACCTGCAGGAATCTTATCGGGGTCAAAAGGCTTTTTAGGAGCTTCGATAATGAGGTAGGTAACTTTGAAATGAAAATTGCGCTTTTGCATCATTTCATCTACTGGTTCAGGGAGCTCATTGGTGATGATGTAAAAATCCACTTTATCCTTATAAGCATCGTAGAGTTTTTCGACTGCATAAAGATCGGCTACACTGATTTCACGCCAAGAAGAGAAGAAGTATACAAATGATGGTTTCTTACCTTCGGTTTGGGAATAGTTAAACTGCACATTATTGCGGTCTTTCAGTTGCCAATCGAAGTCTATTTTACGAGCTTTATCAGCGGGAATAATATCTACCGAACCGGCAAAGACACGCTGTAGTAATATCTTACTTTCGTACCCCAAAGGAGTTACAAAGAAAGAGAGCACAAAAAGAATAAGTAGTAGGTTGAGTATGGTACGTTTTTTCATAAACTAATTTTATTGATAGCGATTGCAAAGGTAATACTTTTTTTCTAATTGGGAAACTTACTTCAATATCAGAAATCAAATAGCTTTTCGTGTTACTCATCTATTTAATTTATAATCAATTACTTTTTACTTCCTGTAATTGCACATTTTAAAGCTAATACACTTCCCAAATGTACTCCCTCGTGTGAAATATTGAAGTAAATAGCTTCTTCAATAGTATTGAGTTCGTACTCTATGCCCGTTACATAATGATTATAATGCTTAAAAATTCCTTTTTGATAATCAGTTTCGAGCCAATTTACAGTGCTGATGAGAAGGTCTTTTAGTTCCTCTATCTCGGCAGAAGTAGGGATATGTCCATCAGGAATGGTGCCTTTGCGATAACGCTCTACAAACTCAGGGGTGAGATAAGTAGGCAGGTCGCTATTGGCATAGCAATAATTTTGCTGGGTAACTACGCAGTGAGCGAGATTCCACAATATATTGTTTTTAAAGCCCGCAGGAATAGTTGCTAATTCTTCGGGGGTAAAGCTATTGAGCAATTTGAGTTGTCGCTCACGCAATTTTCGGTATAAAGTAAACACTTCTTTCATATATTTAAAAATCAAAATCAAAGTCGTTGAGTTCGTCTAATTTAGTATTCTCTTCTTCCGTAAGCACTTCTTGCAAGAGTTCGGCAGTAGCTTCTTTGCCGGTACCCCAAAGGTCTCCTAAAAGTTCAGCGATACTGTTCTTTTGGTTGGGCTCAAAATCGGAAAAAGCACGGCGCAAGAATACTACCGAGCGCATAAACTGCTCTTCGTCCAACTGCCGTACATAATTGTCTAACTCTTGCCATATAATCGTACGCGATAACAATGCGTATCTATTTCTTCCAGAAAAGCCTTCAAACCACGAGGCTCCTAAATCGGCGGGAACACCTGCTGAAAGGCGACGAGACACTTCTTTTCCACATTGTTCTTCAGTAGCTAAATTGTGCTCTAACAATATAGCAAAGGCTACCCCCGAGAGCTTGGTGTTCACATCGTCGCGCCACGCAAGGTGGGTGAGTTCTTTTTGCCACGTTTCGGTATCTACCAATTCGTATTGCTGTTCGGCTATAAACTCCATAGTATTGATAGCTTCTACAATTTGTTTAGAGGCTTTATCATCACAAGATGAAGCATCTATCAGTAATAACGAAGCACGGAGGAAAAGCTGTTGCAAGATAGGTTTCAGCGGTTCGAGATTGAACTGACGCAGGTCACCGTACTGTATAAGCACCGAGAGCTCGTGTGCAGCAAAGGCAGTTTCGGCAAAACTATTACTATCTACCAAAAGGCGTTGCAAGGTGCTGAGCGCATTGCTAAAAATATGCGTAAGCTGACATTCGCAAGCCTGCCTAATGATTTTAGCCACCACCGAAAGGTCGGTGCTTTCGTTGAGCTGTTCTTTGAGTACAAAAGCGGTTGCTATTTCAAGCGTTTCACCTTTAAGGTTAGCTTCTACGATTTCTATTTCGACCTCAGGACTCCACTGTAACACCCATTTCTCTGCCCACGAGGCTTTATCCTGCTGTACGTGCTGCTGGGTGGCAAAGTGAATGTCCAACACTTCCAAGCGATGGAGGAATGTAGAGCGATTTAGGTCTATAAAAGCAGCTTCTTTGGTCTTTACTTTTAAGTTCTCACGCAGGTCGAGGGTGAGGTCTTGCGCTACCGCCGATTTGTAGTTGGTGAGCTTTAAGCGTTTCAGCTCTTGGTTCATACCCTCTTGTACGGGCGTCTGGCTCACCCCTTCGGGTAATGCCCCAATAGCCGTACCGATATCTACCTTATTGATAGCATCGGCTACCACAGCAAGGTCTCCCCCACCAAAACAAGTAACTACTGCATCGTGGAGGTCTTGCAACACAGGGTAAGTACCGCCTTTCATAGCCGAAAGCACATTAGCAAGACGCACCGCTTCAATTACGCTAGCAGAAGAGGCATTTTGCCCTTGATCACGCAAGATTTTGGCTACTTTGGTGAGATAGACAGCTGAGAGCTGATTGAGGGTGTTTTCGTGCATCGCTTGCCACATCAGTTCAAAGTAATAAGGAGCCGTATTGCCCGCTCCGTAACCCGTGCGACTGCTGAGACGCAAATAGGAATAAGGCATCAGGGTGAGTTGAGAGGTAGCTTTGGGGAGCTTTTTGAGCTCGTCATCAGTTATAGCAGGTAGGCTGTTTTGGATACCTGATAAGTGGTAAGCCCCTACGATTACTACTATTTCTTCGGGTTTGAACTCGGTGCAAGCCTTAGCAATCTCACGTTTCATATATGCCTCACGAATGAGATTATACGAGAAATCGAAAGGCGCGTCTTCATATTCTTTATCTATGACCATTTGGCGCATTTCACCCGATTGTAAGGCAAGTGTGGGTGCAAAAGCATCAGGATTGAGATTGTGTTCAAAATGGCGTTCCCAATAATCTTCATAGTCGGTTTCGCCCCCCTCTTCGGCTATTTGCTTGTAGAGGGTATTATGGTAGAGATAAAAATCTTTGGCTTTTTCGGCTTCTTCCTCCGTGCGTTGCTCCTGCTTCAATTTCAGCATATTCTCCGAAGGCAAATCGATGAAACGAAGTGTTACCTTCTTCTTTACTCCCCAACATATTGCTTGATATTCGGGAGAATAAGACGCAAATGGATAAAGCACTGTTTCGATAGGCAATTCGGTAGTATAGCCCAGCATAGCGATAGGAGGTTTTACCCCCTTTTGCGCTATTTGAGATATCAGAGGGGTAGCATCGGCAGGACCTTCGATGAGAATACACTTGGGGTTGTTTTCCTCTAAGAAGGCAATTAAATGGTAGGTTGCCGAAGGCGACAGATGCCTTACACCGAAAAAGTGAATGTTATTCATAATAACTGAGGGTGCGTTCTATAATTTGTCGGGGTTCACCGTTGATGAAAGTCGTTTTGGCAATCCAATTACCTCGATTATCGTATTTATACTCGTAAGTCGCTACATTCTTCTGTTTTTGAGGTAGTTTATTTTCTGCTTGTAGTTTGATACAATCTCCTTGACTATTGTACTTTTTGGTCGTAATATTCACCAACTTATCATCTTTGTCGTAAGTGCGATTACGTTCGGCTAAATGCTGTTTATTGAACTTGCTTTCTACCCTTTGCAACAAATTGCCCTGAGCATCGTAGTAGCGCATCTCGACAGGGTCGCCTTGTTTGTTGTAAGTATAAGCTATGGTAGACTCTAACTGATTGGCGTGATAAGTTTCCTCTTTTAGCACTTTGCCATTGGTATCTACTTGATAGTTATAATGCGTTTTTAAGAAGCCCCCAGGTGAGTAGGTCGCATCTTTGATAAGATAGCCTTCGGGGTTGTAGACATAAAGGGTTTTATCGGAATTGTAACGGGTTTCAAACAGTTGCCCTTGCGGATTGTAATAGTATTCCATACAACTGTACAACTCACCGTTTTTGAAGAAAAAGCGCATTTGAGTGAGATATCCATTGGGGTTGAAATCTTTTTGAAGATTGTCGAGGTTACCTATCTTGACTACTGTATCCAAATCGCGGTCGATGGCTCCTTTTACGAATGTTTTTCCTTGGGTAACTACCTCATAAGGGATACTGCGCTGACTTTTCACTTTTCCTTTGAGTCCTGAGAGTTCCCAATCGGTAGGGGCTTTGTGTTGAGCGGTGAGGATAGTGGTTGCGATGAATAGGATAGATGTGATTAGATATTTCATTAGTTATGAGTTAAAAGTTATGAGTTATCAATTAAGAGTTATGAGTTGTGCAAAGGTAGGGATTAATTATGAATTGGCAAAAAAAGAAAGAGGAATTGATTATTTTTAGTCAATTCCTCTTCCTCGTTTAATCAAAATTCAGTATTAAATTACTTCATTGAGGTAGGCTTTGAGCATCCAAACGGTTTTCTCTTGTTCGGTTACAAAGTCGCTCATTAGATTATTAGTCCCTTCATCACCTATTTCGTCGGAGAAGTCTAACAATTCTCTTTCCAAAGGTAATAGAGCGCTAAGGGTATTAATGACCAAGCGTACGGTTTTATCATCGTCGAAAATGTTTTCGCCTACGGGAACAGAAGTGTGCTTTACATAGCTTTCGAGAGTGTGAAAAGGTACGCCACCGAGGGTAAGAATACGCTCAGCTATTTCGTCGACTTGTTCTTGTGCGGTATTATAAAGTTCTTCGAACTTCACGTGTAGTTCAAAGAAGCGTTTTCCTTTTACGTTCCAGTGTACACCGCGCAAGTTTTGATAATACGTTTGATAATTGGCAAGCAGTACATTTAGCAAGCCGATTTCTTTTTCTACTTTGGCTTTATCAAGCCCTAAGGTATTTAAACTCATAATTTGTTATTTTAAAAATTCTACGGTGCAAAGATAGCAGTTTTTTTGCAAAGAAAAGCTACTGGATTTATAGATTTTTTTAATTTTAAAATAATGGTAATTAATAGTAGAGAATGAGAAAATGAGAGAATGAGAGAATTAGAAAATTAGCAGATTAATAAATGAAGGCAGAGAAAAACGAAAGATATCAGAAGTGAGTTAAGAGGAATTTTGATGAAAAAAGGCTATGAGAAGGGTGGAGGGAGCTTATAGGAAGCTTATAGGAAGCTTATACGAATCTTGGACGATTGGTATAGAAAGGGTATATAAATAGTTGATTCATAATATAATACAACAGCCCTAAAAATGTTAAAATCGGGGTTTCGAGGCGAAAGAAAGAGAAATAGGCGTTAGGCCTTAGGGCATAGGCACTAGGGGGAGTATGACGGAAAAGGGAAGGAATGACGAGGAACGAATGACGAATGACGGAGGTAATGAGGTGAAAAATATCTCCCTTTACAAATATTCCGCTCTCGCGGGGCACATACCCAGCTGTCGCTGGCTACCTTCAAAGGGGGAATATAGCGACGGGAAAGTCGAAGGTAATGTGGTGAAAACCTCGTCGATGAGATGATGGTAAGGCGAACCTAAGATGGGGGTATAGCGATGGGGAAAAGGATTTTTGGTAGTGGTTGTTTTTAGATAAATAAGAAGAAAAGCGTTCGTATAATTGCTTATAAATGAATAATAAGGAAAGAATAGAGAAAGTTTTCGTAAAAATATTTGATAAAAAACTTGTACGTGTTAAAAAAGTGTTATACTTTTGTAGCGTTGAAATTTTCCTGATTTAGTTAACCAAAATTTTTCTTGTTATATGAACAAATGCATTTATTGTTTGTTACTGCTTGTGCTGGTCTTCTGTACACAAGTAGGTAGGGCTCAAATAAAGGTAACCGGTGTTGTTACCGATGAGCATAAAAGTCCACTGCCTGGAGTAAGTGTACTGATAAAAGGGACTACTCACGGGGTAGCAACGGACTTTGACGGTAATTACAGCATTGATGTACCTAATAATGCTGTATTGGAGTTTAGTTCAGTAGGTTACGAAACACAGACTAAGAAAGTAGCCGTAAATGGGGGGGGTGTAAATCCCTTACAATCAACACTTTACTAAAATCTCAAGTACAAGAGTTGGGCGATGTGGTGGTGGTAGGTTATACCACATCTACTAAAAGATCTCTTGTTTCTGCAGTATCCTCTGTTAAGACAGAGGAGTTAAAAGAAATTCCTGTAACTAATATCACGCAAGGATTGGCAGGGCGTTCACCAGGGTTGATAGTGAAAGGCTCGGCTGGGCTTGACAACCGCAGTACGATTTCTATTCGCGGGGGAGGTACGCCATTGGTAGTAATTGATGGCATTATACGCGATTACGACGATTTTGTAAATCTGCTTCCCGAGGACATCGCATCTATTTCGGTATTGAAAGACGCTTCGGCGACAGCGGTGTATGGAGCGCGTGCTGCTAATGGTATTTTGCAAGTGACCACTATGCGTGGTAAAGAGGGGGTTACTACCATTGAGTACAATCACTCTGTAACCATTTCACAACCTTCGTTTCTTCCTAAACGCTTAGATGCCTATCAGTGGGCGGTGCAAAACAATATCGCTAAACAGAACGACAATTTGCCCATCACTTATACCGATGACAAATTGCAAAAGATTTTAGACGGTAGCGACCAGCTGAATTACCCCAATACCGATTGGCAAAAACTTATTTTAAAAGAATTTGCACAGCAATATCGCCACAATTTGCAAATAACAGGAGGTAAAGAACACAACAAATATTTGGCTTCGTTAGGTTATTTGCATAAGGGTTCACTCTACCGCAGTGGTACGCACCATATGGAGACGATTAACTTCCGTGTGAACCAAGAGTTCGACATACCCGGCACGGGACTTTCGGGTAATACCTCTATTGATAGCTATTTGAAAGAAAACGAACACCCTTATTCATCGACTGCAAGTGGCTATTACCAAGTGTTTAGTCATACTTTGGTAAACCACAATCCGCTGACTCCTGCGGTGAACAAATATGGACTTCCTTATGTGAATACTACTGATAATCCTGTAGCGGAGACTTCAAAAGATGCAGGGTATTCACGTCAGAACTACAAACAAATCAACGGACAGATAGGCTTGCAATGGGCACTGCCTTGGGTAAGTGGCTTGAAATTGAGAGGTAACTTCAACTATCGTTATATAAGTTCAGAAGATAAAGCTTGGCGGAAAGATGCTAAACAGTACGACTGGGACAGTACTACGCCTGCAGCTGTAGCTAAACCGCAACTCAACAAATCGGTTGGCAATGCATATACGTATACTTATCAAGCTTTTGCCGAGTACGCTAAGGATTTTAACAAACACGGCATTTCAGTACTTGCGGGTTATGAAGCTTCTTATGGTTTTAACAATAACCTATGGCATCAGCGAATTAACTACAATTTTCCTATCGACCAATTTAATCCAGGGCCTAAAGAAGGTATGGACGGAGGCGGTGGAGAGAGCGAAAACGGTAGAGCTGGTGTTGTGGGACAAGTGAAATACAATTATGCCAAACGCTATTTTGTGGAAGGCAGTATGCGCCACGATGCGTCTGACCTCTTTCCTAAGGACAGGCGTTGGGGTACCTTCTTCTCAGGTTCATTCGGCTGGATACTCTCGGATGAGGTGTTTATGAAAACGCTTAAAGAGCGTCATATTTTCGACTTACTCAAACTACGGGGTTCTTATGGAGAAGTGGGCTTGGATAGTGGAGTAGGGCGTTATGCTTATTTGCCCTCTTATAACCTGAATAATACAAGTTATGTGATTGACGGCAAGTTTTATCAAGGTTTTTCGGAAGGCGATATTCCTTCGTCTGATATTACGTGGTATACCACCAAACAAACCGACATAGGTTTTGATTTTGAGTCGCTCAGCAATCGCTTGTACGGTTCGTTTGACTACTTTTTCTACAAAACTACTGGTTATCTTACCGCACCAGACCCATTGGAAGTAGGGTATACCGCCCCTCTTGGAAAGTCGTTACCTAAAGTACTCTCTAACAAAGAACACCGCCGTGCGGGTTACGAAGTGCAATTGGGTTGGAAAGACAACATAGGCGAACTGAAATACAGTATTTCGGTGAACACTACTTTCTTTGACCAATTGTGGGCTAATAACCCTGATGAGAGCTTGGAAAACCGTAAAAACCCGTATTTGCGTACCACTCAACAAGTAGGTTACTACGGTACAGGTTATCGCACCTTGGGGTATTACCAAGACGCTAACGATGTGTACAACAATCCTAAGCGCGTGAACTCACATCACTTAACAGGAGGAGACATCAAATACGAAGACTTCAACGGAGACGGTAAGATTGATGGAGCTGATTTTGCACGTATCGGTAAAAACGGTTTCCCACGAGCTAACTATGGAATCAATTTAGGAGTGAGTTATAAAGCTTTTTCGTTTAATATGCTTTTACAAGGGGCTACACGTTTTGATATTTATTTAGGTAGTACTATTTTGGGACAAAGTGCTAATGCGGGTACTACGCCTTTCTACGAGTTCCAATTGGATTACTGGCGCCCCGACAATACAGGAGCTAAGTTTCCACGATTAGTATCCTCGCATTCAGTAAACGGCAATAATAACGTGGCAAGTAGTGACCATTGGCTCATCAATGGGGCTTATTTGCGATTGAAAGACTTTTCAATTTCTTATGATTTGAAGAAAGCCGCTTTGAAGGACTACAAGTGGATATACGCTATGAAGCTTACCCTTAGCGGACAAAATGTATTTACTATTTCGGAAGCCACTAAGTACGGTATGGATCCTGAAATAGTGAACAGTGATTTCTTTGGATATCCTAATGAGCGAATGTTTTCATTAGGTTTAAATGTCGCACTATAAAAACAAGAGTATATGAAAAAATATATCGAATATATCAGTATAGCGGTAGTTCTAACAGGGCTCACTGCTTGTAATGAACTTGATACCAAACCATTTGAGAGTTATGACGACGAGACGGTTTGGGGCAGTAAAGAGTCGGCTGAGTCGTTTGTAATCAACTCTTATAACGGCACTATTACCAACTTTACGGGTTATGCTTATTCAGAAAGTATTACGCCTAATGGTATCCACAGCGATTTAAACAACTTAGATGCGTTTCCTGTGGAGCGATTTGATAGATTTACAGGTTCGGCACAAGGGCTTGATGACTTTTTTGCCAACTTGCGCGAGTGCAATATGATTATAGAGAAAGCTCCTACTGAGGCGTTAAAAGCCGAAGGTTATTTGCTAAGAGGGGTATTATTTTTCCACCAAACACGCTGGCAAGGACGTTTTGTACCCATTTTAAGGGTGCTCAACACCAAAGACAAAGAGGCTTTTAGGACACTCTACACCAAAAATCCTACCGAGAGCTACAAATATGTAATGGACGATTTGACCAAAGCCACCCAAGGAATGCCAGAGACTTCGGCACCAGGGAGAGCCAACAAGTACGCAGCTCACGCTTTTAGAAGCCGTGCTGCCTTGCAAGCCTACGCTTATACCAAAGACGCTCATTATTTAGATATCGCTATTGAATCGGCAAAAGCAGTGATTAACTCAGGCAAATACGCCCTTACTTCCGCCGAAAACTTCGGCAATATGTTTGTAGAGGCAGGCAAGTATGACAAGGAGATTATCTTAGCTCATTATCGCTTAAGCCTCAATACAACGGTAGGTAATTTTAACGAGATGATAAGAGTTGTACCGAATATCAACAATAACGAAGTGAAATTTGTAGGCGGTAAAGAATTTGCCGATGCCAAAGGACGTTCGTTTGAAGGTTGGGCAAGTTACTTCCCTACACAAGATTTAATAGACCAATATTTGGTGGTAGACCAAGCAGACCACACGGCTAAACCTTGGTATGAAACTTCACAGTTCCTCAACAATGTGGAAAACGGAGATATTTCATCGCTTACTGAAGGCGCTTTAAACACCGTACGGCACAATGTACCTGAGGCTGCCGATTTGGGAACCAATGCCAAAGGAAATATCATCACCCGTTACGGGAAAATAAAAAGTAGTGCCACAGAGACTAACATCAGCAACCTAATGTATCAGCACCGCGATGCCCGTTTCTATCAAACCGTTGTATATGACCAAAGTAATTGGCTAAAAGAAGAGGTGGAAACCAATATTTGCGGTAACCTATGGGCAGGAGTGCGTGAAGGGCAATCGGACTCTTGGTATACTACCGCTTCGGGGTACTACTGGCGCAAAGCTGTGGTGCAAGTTGAACCCCGCGTGTACGTAAGCAATAATACAGATTACCATTTTGTAATAGCGCGATTGGGCGAAATGTATATGAACTTGGCAGAAGCCTATTTGCTAAAAGGTGATGTGGCACAAGCGGTTACTGCTCTTAACAGAACACGCGTAACCCACGGAAACTTACCTGCTTCGACAGCAGCCACCTTAGCCGATGCTTGGAAAGATTACATACGCGAACGCCGTGTAGAAATGGCTTACGAAGGTGACCTATACTGGAGTTTCTTGCGCTGGGGACAATACGGAGGCGATGCTAATGACGGAGCTGCAGCAGGAGCAGTGATAAACGCACTTAACACCCCTGTGCACAAGATACAAATCACCAAAGACCGCAAGCAGTTTATGGTAGCCCAAATTACCCGCAACGGGGCGTGGGAACGCACTTTTACTACTAAACGCTACTTGATGCCTATCCCACAAGGTACTTTAGACCAGCGCTCGGCAAGTGGTATAAACGACGCACAAAACCCAGGTTGGTAATAACTTAAAAACGAAAGAAAAATGAAAAGATATATATTATATGCACTTTTTGCTATCTTAGCGATAGGCTTTAACAGTTGTTTGAAAAGCAATTTGGAAGAGTTGCCTGCCTTTGAAGAAAATGATGTTACCAATGTAGACAGAGTGGAATATCGGTTTATCAGCGATGAAATATCGAAGGCAAGTAACCAAAAGATTGTGAAATTCATCAATTTAACAGTGAACAAGAAGGAGATTAACAAGACCGATAAAACTGTAAAAATAGAAGTAACAGTACCTGCTGCCAATAGCGATTTCCCGACCGTGGAAAGAGATAAAGTAAGCAAAGCTAATCTCACTGTTATTCTATCGGTTTCCACCGCTGCTCGTGTATTCCCGATAGGCGATGCACCGCGATTGGGCACTCCAGGAGACTGGACGAACCCACATAAATACAAGATTGAGGCAGCTAATGGCAATACCGCTGAGTGGACAGTAGAAGTAACAAACGTTACTAAGTAACTTGGTTATTAAATTTTTATAAGGAAAATCGCTACACAGGTTGTAGCGATTTTTTTATATAGTTGTAGCACGAAAGACAATTTAATTAGCAGATTTGAAAATTAGCAAATGAGAACTGGTGGGACGAGGTAGAACTGGGGTGAGATAGAAGAAACGGGGAATAAATGACGAGTGTTAAATTTGGGGATTTGGGAATTAGTTCGTAATTTTGCCACCTTAAAAGAAAACAATGTCAGAAAAAACATCTCGGACTAAACATACTTTTCGTCAGCTGTCGCGCTTTGTAAAACCTTATCGTGGGGTATTTATAGCCGTAGCTCTCTTTGCAGTGCTATCGTCTATCTTTTCGACCGCACAACCTTACTTGATAAAAGTAGCGATTGACAATTATATCACTCCTAAGGATTACGAGGGTTTAGTGCGCATTGTGTACATACTCATAGCTTTGCTATGCGCGGAAGTAACGATGCAGTTTCTGTTTTCTTATTACTCTAACTGGCTGGGACAAACGGTAATACGCGATGTACGCGAAAAGCTTTTTGCGCACTTGTTGCGCTTTAAGATGCGGTATTTTGACAAATCGTCCATAGGGGTATTGGTAACGCGTGCGGTGAACGATATGGAACGGATAGGCGAAATTTTCAGTTCGGGGCTTTTTGAGATGGCAAGCGATATACTGAAAATGTTTGTTATCACGATTGTAATGTTTGTGATTGATTGGAAATTGGCGCTTATCAGCTATGCTACGATGCCTCTTATTTTGTACTTTACGCGTTGGTTTCAACGTTCAATGAACGCTGCTTTTGTGGAGGTACGTCACCAAGTGGCAAACCTAAACGCCTTTGTACAAGAGCGCATTTCGGGTATTAAAGTATTACAACTTTTTGCGCAAGAGCGCGAAGAATTGGAGAATTTCAAAAAGATAAACGAGAAACACAAACAGGCGTGGCTGAAAACAATATGGTACAACTCTATTTTCTTTCCGATTGGCGACTTGTGTGTATCGATTACCATTGCGCTGATTGTGTGGTTTGGCGGTCGGCAAATTATAGGAGATAACGTGTACGACTTAGGGAATATCTTCCTTTTTATACAGCTCTCACAACAGTTATTCCGACCTATTAGGCATATAGCCGATAAGTTCAACACTTTGCAAATGGGCATTATCGCTTCTGACCGCGTATTTGCTATTTTGGATACTGAAACGGATACTGAAACCGGAGGTGAGAAAGAGTTGAAGGAGGTGAAAGGTAATATTAAGTTTGAAGACGTCCGTTTTGAATACGTAGCAGGGGAAGAAATCTTACACGGCATTAGTTTTGAAGTAAAAGAAGGCGAAACCATTGCGATTGTAGGGGCAACGGGTGCAGGGAAGACCACTATCACCAATTTGCTAAACCGTTTTTACGACTTGACTTCGGGAGCGATTTACATCGATGGGGTGAACATTGAGGAGTATACTCTCTGTTCGCTACGAGAGCACATTGCTACCGTGTTGCAAGACGTATTCCTATTTGCCGATAGTATTTACAACAATATCACCTTGAAAAATCCTGCTATCACGGAAGAGGAAGTGATTGCGGCTGCTAAGAGTATAGGAGTTCACAACTTTTTGATGAGTTTGCCAGAGGGATATCATTACAACGTGAAAGAGCGTGGGGCTATGCTTTCGGCAGGACAACGCCAGCTAATAGCTTTCTTGCGCGCCTATGTACACAAACCGCAAATTCTTATTTTGGACGAGGCAACATCTTCAGTAGATTCGCATTCGGAAAAGCTCATACAAGAAGCTACCGATAAGATGACCGAAGGGCGCACGTCCATCATCATTGCGCACCGCCTTACCACCGTGAAAAAAGCTGATAGAATAATAGTATTAGACAAAGGGAAGATTGTGGAAATAGGCAATCACGAAGAGTTGTTGCAAATAGAAAACGGCTATTACCGCAACTTGTATGAGGTGCAGTTTTTGGAAGAAGTGAAATATAAGGAGTGAGACTGCATCTCAGAAATTAGTATAAATGAGGTTCAGAATCAAATAGATAAAAGGCAATTGAACTGACGTTACATAAAATTTAATTGAAAAAACGCTTAACTATAAATGGCTAAAAAGAAACAACCACAAGAAACACAAAAGAAGAAGAAGGATACTAATAAACCTCAACAGCGCAAATTGGCTTTTGGCGTATTTTTAGTACTGCTATCGCTGTATTTGGTATTTACCTTTTCGTCATTCTTCTTCTCGTGGCAGACTGACCAAAGTGGATGGGCAGATTTGAGCAATCGGGAAGAAATTGCTGACAATATAGGCAGTAAGATAGGAGCCTATTTGGGGCAGTTATTTGTATATAAAGGTTTTGGACTGGCAGTTATCTTTCCTGTGTGGCTTCTATTTCTCTCAGGGATGAAACTTATCCTGAATATGAAAAAGCCATTGCTAAACCGCTGGTTCTGGGGGATTCTGTTAATGGTATTCACTTCAACCGCCTTAGGATTTTTGGGAGGGAAAGCTACCATATTAGCAGGTGTTTCGGGCTATGAACTAAACCATTTTCTACAAGACTATTTGGGCAAATTAGGCACTATACTCCTTTTGGTACTTATTGTGGTACTCTATGGCATTTTCAAACTAAATCTCACTACTGAAAAGGCTGTTGCTTTCTTCCAAAATACATTCTCTAAACTGAAACGCGAAGGAGAAGAAGAACAGGAGCAAGGCGATGAGGAGGAAAACAGCTTTGAAAGTATAGAAAAAGAGCCTAACTCCATAGAATTTACTACTGATGAGGGTGATTTAGACTTTATCATTCCACAAGGTGAAAACGAAGAGTTAGACCCTTTTACCCATAAAAAGGAAATTCCGCGCCTTGATGGACAAGAGGGAGGTTTGGAAATCACTAATATTCCCGAAGAAGAACAACCTGATTTTACAGTAACGCCTACTCAGCCAACAGAGGCAATAGACCCCGAGACTCTGGCTAAGCAATTGGTAGAGAACTATGGAGAGTATGACCCAACGTTAGAACTTAGCGATTACCGTTTCCCTACACTCGACCTCTTAGACGACCCCAAAGACAGTGGTATTGTTATTAACCAAGAAGAATTGGAGGAAAACAAGAATACAATCGTACAAACGCTGAACGATTACAAAATTAAAATAGAGAAGATAAAGGCGACCATAGGTCCTACTGTTACTCTTTACGAAATTGTACCCGAAGCAGGGACACGTATTGCAAAAATCAAGAACTTAGAAGACGACATAGCCCTTTCATTGGCAGCACTTGGTATTCGTATTATTGCACCTATTCCAGGGAAAGGTACGATAGGTATTGAAGTGCCAAACAAGAAGCCTACAATGGTGTATATGCGCACGATGATTACCGCACCGCGATTCCAACACGCCGAAATGGAACTTCCTATCGCCTTCGGAAAGACAATTAGCAACGAAACTTTTGTAGCCGACCTTACCAAGATGCCTCATTTACTAATGGCGGGGGCAACCGGACAAGGTAAATCGGTAGGGATAAATGTAGTGCTCAGTTCGCTACTCTACAAGAAGCACCCAGCCGAAGTGAAGTTTGTGTTAGTAGACCCTAAAAAGGTAGAACTCTCGATATTTGAGCGTATAGAACGTCACTTCCTCGCTAAATTGCCCGATAGTGAAGAAGCAATTATTACCGATAACAAAAAGGTGGTGAACACGCTGAACTCCCTCTGTATAGAGATGGACAACCGCTACGAACTGCTGAAAAATGCCCAAGTGCGCAACATCAAAGAGTACAATGCTAAGTTTAAAGCGCGACAGCTAAACCCTAACGAGGGACACCGCTTCTTACCTTACATCGTATTGGTGGTAGATGAGTTTGCCGACCTGATAATGACAGCAGGCAAGGAGGTAGAACTTCCTATTGCACGATTGGCACAGCTTGCCCGAGCCATTGGTATTCACTTGATTATCGCTACTCAACGCCCATCGACCAACGTGATTACTGGTATTATTAAAGCTAACTTCCCTACGCGTATTGCCTTCAAGGTAAGCTCTAAAATCGACTCTAAAATCATCTTGGACGGCTCGGGAGCAGAACAGCTCATTGGACGAGGTGATATGCTCTACTCGCAAGGGAATGAACCCGTACGTATACAATGTGCTTTTGTAGATACCCCCGAAATAAAACACATTACTGACTTTATTGGGGCACAGCGCGCTTACCCCGATGCGTACTTGCTTCCTGAGTATGTAGGACCTGAGGGAGAGGGTGTAGATTTAGACTTCGACCCCTCGGAGCGTGACCCTATGTTCCGTGAAGCTGCCGAAGTGGTAGTGAATGCCCAACAAGGTTCGGCTTCCCTCTTGCAACGCAAACTGAAATTAGGTTACAACCGCGCGGGTCGCCTCATCGACCAATTAGAACACGCAGGTGTAGTAGGTCCGTTTGAAGGCAGTAAGGCAAGACAAGTGCTCATTCAAGACATTGTAAGCTTGGATAGATTATTAGACGGGCAATAGTGAAAAATGAAAAAGTTAAGAATGAAAAGTATGAATCAACAACAAGATTTTTTAAAATATCAAGCCCCCACCTCGCCTTATCCGCGATTGTTGGAGATAGAACGCGCCGAGGGTAGCTATATCTACACTACCGATGGCAAGCGTTATTTAGATTTTGTAGCAGGTGTATCGGCTTGCACCTTAGGGCATTGTCACCCTGCGGTAGTGAAGGCTATACAAGAGCAGTGCGCTACCTATATGCACGTAATGGTATACGGCGAGTACGTACAAAAACCGGCGGTAGACTTCTGCAAACTCCTTGCTGAACAGTTACCACCAGAGCTCAATACTACCTATTTGGTAAACTCCGGTACGGAAGCTATCGAGGGCTCGGTGAAATTAGCCAAACGCGCTACGGGCAGAACTCAACTCATCGCTGCCAAAAACGCCTACCACGGCAATACACAAGGTTCGATGAGCCTAATGGGCTATGAAGAACGCAAACGCGCTTATCGTCCGCTTATCCCTGATGTAGATTTTATAGAGTTCAACAACGAAGCCGATATCCTCAAAATCACCGAACGTACCGCAGGGGTAGTCTTGGAAAGTATCCAAGGGGGAGCAGGATTTATCGAACCCCAAAACGACTATCTTATCAAGGTAAAACGCCGTTGTGAAGAAGTGGGAGCCCTGCTTATCATCGACGAGATACAACCAGGTTTCGGACGTACCGGAAAGCTCTTTGGTTTCCAAAACTATGGCTTTACCCCCGATATTATCGCAATAGGCAAGGGTATGGCAAGCGGTATGCCAGTAGGGGCATTCGTGTCGTCGTATGAGCGTATGCAACTCTTGGCGCACAATCCTAAAATGGGGCATATCACTACCTTTGGAGGCAACCCCGTGATAGCAGCAGCCTCGTTGGCAACCCTCAACCAGCTACTCACTACCGACCTGATGGCTCAAACCTTAGAGAAAGAGAAACTCTTCCGCAAGTATTTGCAACACCCACTCATTGAAAGCGTGAACGGTAAAGGACTGATGTTAGCAGTTATCGTTAAGACTGCCGAAATCGCCGATTTTGTAGTGAATTACTGTCAGGATAGGGGACTCATCGTGTATTGGCTGTTGTTTGAACACCGCGCCGTACGACTTTCTCCTCCACTTACCCTTACAGAAGAAGAAATAAAAGAAGGCTGTGATATTATCTTAGATGCATTGAATCAGGTAGAGAAGACATTCTAAATTATTACTATCTACATTTAATTCCTTTTTAATCGAAGCTAAAGCGAACCTAAGGCGAATCTAAACCGAAGTTAAGACGAAAAATAGGTGGAATAGAATTAGGAAGCAATCGGTTATAATTGCAATTTATTTATTATCTTTGCCCAAAATAAGTTTTTTGAACTTACTAATTATCCATTGTAAATTGTTAATTGAAAATATATGTCTGCAATCCTAAACTCATTATTAGACAACGACTTTTACAAATTCACTATGCAATGTGGCGTAGTGCAGTTATTTCCTAAAAACAAGGCACGTTACACTTTTATCAACCGTGGCAAACACGAATTCCCCGATGGCTTTGCTGAGGCTTTGAGAGAAGAGGTGAACAATATGGCAAAACTGAAACTTACCAAAGCCGAAAAGCAGTTTTTGATAGATAACTGCCCCTATTTGAGTCCGCTGTATTTAGACTTTTTGGAAGGGTATCGCTATGACCCTTCGGAAGTACATATCAAACAAAACGGTAGCGACTTGCAGGTAACTGTTGAGGGCTATTGGTATCGTACGATACTTTGGGAAGTGCCCCTACTTTCTATAATTAGCGAGCTCTTCTATAAACTCACCAAAGCGACCGCTTGGACAGACGAGCAGGTGATAGCCAATACTCGTGAAAAAGAACTGTTATACAAAGAATTAGGAGTGGTATTTGCCGAGTTTGGTACCCGTCGTCGCCATTCGTATCACGTGCACGACATCGTGATGCACACTTTAATGGAAGGCTACAACCAAACCTTTATAGGTTCTAGCAACGTGCATTTTGCGATGAAATACAAGGTAAAACCCATAGGTACTCACGCTCACGAATGGTTTATGTTCCACGCAGCTGAGTACAGCTACAAAATGGCTAATGCACTCTCTCTCGAACACTGGGTGGATGTGTACCGCGGCGACCTTGGGGTAGCATTATCCGATACGTATACTACCGATGTGTTTTTCAAGCAATTCGACAAGAAGTTCAGCAAGTTGTTCGACGGTGTGCGTCACGATAGTGGCGACCCTATAGTCTTTGCCGAAAAGACAATAGCACACTACAAGAAAATGGGGATAGACCCACTCTCTAAATACATTATCTTCTCTGACGGACTTAACCCTAAAAAAGTACAAGCAATCACCGAAGCTTGTAAAGGTAAAATAGGTATTTCATTTGGGATAGGTACCGACCTCACTAATGATGTAGGCTTACGTCCGATGAACATAGTGATGAAGCTCACTGGGGTACTTACCAGCGATAACGAGTGGGTACCTACTGTAAAACTTTCAGACGAGCCTAACAAACACACGGGCGACCCAAGAATGATTGAACTCGCAAAAGGAATATTGGCAATTAGCTAATTAGCCAATGAGCAAATTGATAAATCGAATTTATGAATTATATATTAATGATTTTAGGGATATTGGTAGCACTGTCGCGTTATCTTTTCCCAAAATACGACCAAGCGTTACTCATCATAGGTATAAGCCTACTGATGATAGGTATCTATCGCATTTCGCGCAACCTTTCCTCAAGAAATGAGGAAGATTTTCAAGACCCAGCGACGAAAATAAGAAACCCAGAAGACGAGTGACGAGTGACGTTTCGCGTCTCTAAAATGGGATAATTTACAAATTTACAAACTAACAAATTAACTGCCCGTGTGGCTCGCACTGTGAACATAGGAGATTACATAGAAGTATTAGACGATATCATTAAGGGACACATCGTGCGCCTTACGCCTCAGCAGGTAACAGTGCTTACTACTGAGGGGTTTGAATTAACTTACCGCCCTGAGGAAATAATAGTTATTGAAGAGGAAGCGCCTTTAAAAGGTGCTTTTACGAATATAGATGAAGAGAGTTTGCGCAAAGATGTGGTGAGCAAGCGCAAGAACAAATGGCCACTCACTAAAAAAGAGCGTAATATCCCTCCAATGGAAGTAGATTTGCACATTGAGCAACTGGTCAATTCTACTAGGAATATGACCAACTACGATATGCTTACCCTACAACTCGAAACCGCTCGCCGGCAGTTAGAGTTTGCCATTGCACAGCGTATCCAGCGGGTTGTGTTTATTCACGGAGTAGGCGAAGGCGTGTTGCGCACCGAATTAGAATTCCTGTTAGGACGTTATTCTAATGTTACTTTCTACGATGCCGAATACGCTAAATACGGCATAGGTGCTACCGAAGTATATATCTATCAAAATGCCAAATAAATGATTCAAGCTACCAATATTCATAAAACTTATAAAGATTTAGAAGTGCTCAAAGGCGTATCGGTGAATGTTGCCAAAGGCGAAATCGTATCGATAGTAGGAGCTTCAGGAGCAGGAAAAACCACCCTGTTACACATCTTAGGTACTTTGGACAGTCCAGATACCAATAAACCATCGTCGTTGGTGATTAATGGTACGGATATATTGTCGTTATCCTCCAAAGCCTTGGCAAAATTCCGCAATGAACACATAGGCTTTATCTTTCAATTTCACCAGTTGTTGCCCGAGTTCACTGCTTTGGAGAATATCTGTATTCCTGCACTCATCAAAGGGATAAGTAAGAAAGAAGCCGAAAAACGCGCGATGGAGCTTTTAGACTTTTTACACCTCACCTCGCGTGCTGACCATAAGCCCAATGCCCTTTCAGGAGGCGAACAACAACGAGTGTCGGTAGCACGTGCCCTGATGAACCACCCTTCGGTAGTATTCGCTGATGAACCCAGTGGCAACCTCGATTCCGAAAGTGCTGAAAAACTGCACCAACTCTTTTTCCAACTGCGCAATGAGTTCCAACAAACATTTGTAATCGTTACCCATAACGAAGAATTGGCTACTATGGCAGATAGAAAGCTGGTGATGGTAGATGGAAGGATAATTATTCCCAATTCTTTCCAAAATTAGGTAGTATCTTTGCCCCGTTAAACTTAAAAACAGATTAAACGATGAAAAAATTAGTATCAATTATCGCCACTTTTTTATTGACTGTAGTAGCAGTACAAAATGTATCAGCTAAAGACACTCCTATTACTTTTGAACAATTGCCAGCTAAGGCGCAAGCTTTCGTGAAACAACACTTTAAAGTAAATGATATCGCATCGGTATGGAAAGACGACGATTTCCACGACCAAGATTACAAAGTGTATTTTAACGATGGTACTCAAATTGAATTCTATAGCAATGGAGACTGGGAAGAAGTGAAAACTCGCACTCAGGCTGTACCTGCAAAACTTATTCCTAATGGTATCGCTCAGTACGTAAAGAAAACCTACCCTCAAACGGATATCTACAAAATCCAAAAGAAACGCTATGGCTATGAGGTAGAACTCGCTAGCGGACTCGATTTGGAATTCAATACTAAAGGACAATTTCTAAGAATAGACGACTAATAAAAAGTACCATTCATTTGGTACTTTTTTTATTTTTAGCTACCTTTGTCGCCTTAAACATATCAATTATAAAAAGATGAATACATTCAAAACATTATCAACAGTAGTCTTCTCTTTACTTGCTTTTGGAGTGGCTACCGCTCAAGACGAAGGTCTTGTACCTATAAGTACTTTGCCTGCCAGTGCACAAAGTTTTATTAAGCAACATTTTTCTGCTAATAGCATCGTTTCGGTATGGCAAGATACCGAGAAAGGCAAAGTAGAGGACTACACCGTGCTCTTTGCTGATGGCACAGAAATAGAGTTTCGTGCTGATGGCAATTGGAAAGAAGTGAAATCACGCAACGGACAAGTTTCGCCCAAGATTGTTCCTACAAAAATTACTAAGTATGTGCACAAAAACTACCCTAATGTAATTGTTAAAGAAATTAAAAAAGAACGTACTAAATACGAAGTAGACCTTTCTAACGGGGTAGAACTCATTTTTAACTTAAATGGTAAATTCTTAAAAATAGACGACTAAAATGAAACGTTTTTTATTACTCATTGCTACTACACTTACCTTCAGCGCAGCCTCAGCACAAGACAAAAAAGTAACTTTTAACGACCTCCCTGCTGATGCTATCAACTTTGTGCGCGAGCATTTCTTAGTAGACCACATCGCTTCGGTATGGAAAGACACCGATTACAAGGACGAAGAGTATACCGTCATCTTTCGCGATGGACTTGAAATAGAATTTAACGGCGATGGCGATTGGAAAGAGCTTAAAGCTCGTCACGGCAAAGTGCCTGATCACGTAGTGCCTGAAAAAATATTAGCACACGTACGCGCCACTTTCCCTTTTGAATCTATCAAAGAAGTATCGCGTAGCCTTAGTAAAAAGAAATATGAAGCAGAACTTACCGACGATCAAGAACTTAAATTTGACGATAAGTTCAACTTTATTGGGGTAAAATAACTATGTACGACCTTCTTATTATCGGTGGAGGAGCTGCTGGCTTCTTCACCGCTATTAATACTGCTGAAAAACACCCTAACTTTAAGATTGCTATCCTCGAAAAAAGCAAAGAAGCACTCCACAAAGTGCGCATTTCGGGCGGAGGACGCTGTAACCTCACCAACGCTACTTTTACTCCCCAAGAACTCGTAAAGAACTATCCTCGTGGCAGTAAGGAACTCCTCAGTCCTTTCCTCCGTTTTATGTGTGGTGATACAATAGACTGGTTTGAAGCTCACGGTGTCCCTCTCAAAACTGAAGCTGATGGTCGTGTATTTCCTATTTCTAATACTTCGGAGAGCATCATAAATTGCTTCCTCAACGAAATAAAAAGACACCATATAGAGCTCTTCGCTGAGCAAAATGTACAAGCCTTCTCTCCTACTCCCGAAGGTTGGCAAGTAAGTACGCCCAAGCAGACCTACATTGCTCGAAATGTAGTCATTACCACCGGCAGTAATCCTAAAATATGGCAATTGTTATCTAATTTGGGGCATACTATCATAGCACCAGTCCCTTCTTTATTTACCTTTCATACTTCCACCCAATGGACAAAAGAACTATCGGGTATTGCTGTAAATGCCTCTGTAAGTTTGCTTAGCAAAGAAGGAAAATCACTGAAAATAACCGAGACTGCTCCACTACTCTTCACTCATACAGGTTTTAGTGGACCTGCGGTATTGCGCGCCTCGGCTTGGGGGGCTCGTGTGCTAGCTGAATGTAACTACGAATGCTTAATGGAAGTAAATTTCACTGTTAACGTCGTAGAGGCGCTTTCTTATGACGAAACGCTCTCTGTTCTCCAAGAGTTTAAACAACACAACGGACGCAAAACAATGCAAAGCTTCTCACTTTTTGAACTCCCCAAACGCTTATGGTCTGCTCTGTTAGGAAATGCAGGAGTCGCCCCTGAACAAGTGTGGGCAGAACTCAACAAACCACAATTGCGTCGGCTGGCTGAAGCTCTTACCCAATATCGTTTCCCCATAGAAGGCAAAGCTACCTTTAAAGAAGAATTTGTAACAGCAGGTGGTGTAAAACTCTCTGAAATCAACTTTAAGACTTATGAGAGCAAGCTATACCCTCAGCTCTATTTAGCAGGAGAAGTACTCGATATTGATGCTATTACTGGAGGGTTTAACTTCCAAAATGCGTGGACGGGTGGTTATATCATTGCAGAAAGTATTCAATAATAATCCTATTATAAACTTAATACTTGGCACTATTTTTGTTGATTTTCATATTATTAATAATAACTATATTTTATGGCAAATATTACGTTTCACGAACAACCAGCTCATACTGTTGGAGAACTTCCCAAAGTGGGTACTATAGCTCCTAATTTTTCAGCTGTAAGGAATGATTTAGCTGAAGTAACACTCAAAGACTTTCAAGGAAAGAAAGTTGTACTAAATATTTTTCCGAGTGTAGATACGGGGGTATGTGCAGCTTCTGTACGCAAATTTCACGTGGAAGCTTCTAAACTCAGTAATGTAGCTATCCTTTGTGTATCTAAAGACCTTCCTTTTGCACTTACTCGTTTTTGTGCTGCTGAAGGAATAGACAATCTCACTATGCTTTCAGACTTTAGAGGTGATTTTGCAAAGCATTACCCTATTGTCTTTACTGATACTCCCTTAAAAGGGTTATTATCACGTTGTGTAATAGTTTTAGATGAACAAGGGAAAGTGGTTTATACAGAACAAGTAGCTGAAACCACAGACGAGCCTAACTACGTTAAAGCGTTAGAGGCTTTGAAATAGGTAGAGAAACAAATAAAAAAAAGAGGTTATTGGAATAGTATTCTAATAACCTCTTTTTTATTTTATATCTCTTATTTGTAACTGCAAACTTACTCTGCCATTCCACTCATTTTCTTCTATTGAATATACTATGTTGAAAGGTCTGCCAGAGGTTACTATGGGGAGTTTATGTGCTAAGCCAAAGCCTACTGCGTCATAATACGAGGTAGTACCTACTTCTTTTAAGGTGAGTTTTAAGTGTTCTTCATCTTTACCGATACGTTTGGCAAAGCCGGTATCTATTACGTTTTCGGCATAGAAAAGCGGAGGGAGATTCAGAGGACCGAAAGGCTCGAACTGTTTGAGTACGTTATACAACTTTTGGGTAAGTTTACTCAATGGCAAAGCGGTATCTATAAAGAGTTTGGGAATGCGAAGCGAAGAGTCTATGGTTTGCTTTACTACTTCTTCAAAGGCATTTTTGAAAAGCGGATACTGTTCAGGGCGCAAAGTGAGTCCGGCAGCGTATTTATGACCACCAAACTGCTCCAAATACTCACTGCATTGTTCCAAAGCTTCATAAATATCAAATCCTTGTACCGAACGCGCTGAAGCGGCATACTTATTACCACTCTTAGTAAAGACTACCGTAGGACGATAATAATGCTCTATAAGGCGAGAGGCGACAATGCCTATCACCCCCTTATGCCATTCTTCATTAAACACTACCGACGTATAGTGTTCTTGCTCGCCATTTGCCTCTATTTGGTTGAGGGCTTCGGTGGCGATAGTGCTGTCCAGCTCTTTCCTATGTGTATTAAGCGCGTCTATTTCCTTAGCTTTAAGTACAGCTTGCTCTTCATCAGTTTCGGTGAGGAGAGCAACGGCGTATTTGCCGTGTTCTATACGTCCTGCTGCATTCACACGAGGTGCTGCTTTGAATACCACATCGGTTATGGTAATTGTACCTTGGTGCTGACCAAAAAGCGCTTTTACGCCTGCCGACGGATTATTATTGAGCACTTCTAAACCAAAGTACGTCAAGCAACGGTTCTCGCCGTCCATTGGTACGATATCGGCAGCAGTAGCCACGGCTACTAAGTCTAAAAGGGAAATGAGTTCGCTGAACGGGCGTTGTAAATACTCGTGATAAGCTTGGGCTAATTTAAACCCTAAACCACAACCACAGAGTTCTTTATATGGGTAAGGACAATCAGCTTGTTGGGGGTCGAGTACTGCCACGGCATCGGGCACTTGGTCTGAAGGGCGGTGGTGGTCGGCAATGATACAATCAATCCCTTTTTCTTTGGCATATTCTACTTTATCAATGGCTTTGATACCGCAGTCGAGCGCAATGATGAGGGTACAACCTTGCACCTCGGCATAGTCTATGCCTTGAAAAGAAATACCATAGCCTTCGGTATATCGGTCAGGGACGTAGGTGTGCAATTTAGAAGTGAAGTTGCTAAGATAGCGCTCCATTAAAGAAACGGCGCTAGTACCATCGACATCGTAATCACCATAGATAAGGATTGTTTCGTTACTTTTTAAGGCTCGGTCTAAACGAGCAACAGCTTCTTTCATTCCTTTCATCAGGAAAGGATTATGTAATTGGGAGAGTGTAGGACGGAAGAAATCTTTTGCTTGCTGAAAGGTAGTCACGCCTCGTTGTGCTAAGAGTATCGCCAAAGGCTCACTGATGTTGAGCTCTTGTTGTAAAGTAGCGACAATGGCTTGCGGTGGTAGTGGTTTAAAGTTCCAAGTGTAGTCCATTTATTTAGGTAAGAGATAAGAGGTAAGAAAAAACTTTGCCAAAGTGTGAAACTTTGGCAAAGTGTGTGATATTATTGCTTGTGTGGCTCGCACTTAGCCTAAGTATGTTTTTAGAATTTTACTACGGGAAGTGTGTTTGAGGCGACGTATTGCTTTTTCTTTAATTTGACGTACACGTTCGCGGGTGAGGTCGAAGGTTTCACCTATTTCTTCGAGGGTCATTGCGTGCTGGTCGGAAAGACCGAAATACAAACGAACTACATCGGCTTCGCGAGGGGTAAGCGTTTCGAGCGCGCGCTCTATCTCGGTGCGCAAAGAATCTAATATTAAAGCCTTATCAGGGTTAGGTGACTCGTTACTGCGAATCACGTCGTAAAGGTTGGAGTCCTCTCCTTCTACCAAAGGTGCGTCCATAGAGATGTGGCGACCTGCATTCTTCATAGATTCCTTCACATCATTTACCGACATATCAAGTTCGCGCGCAATCTCTTCGGCTGAAGGTACGCGTTCATTGGCTTGCTCGAGGTAAGCATACATCTTGTTAATTTTGTTGATAGAACCTATTTTATTCAGCGGTAAGCGCACAATACGGGATTGTTCGGCTAAGGCTTGGAGAATAGATTGGCGAATCCACCATACGGCGTAGGAAATGAATTTGAATCCACGGGTTTCGTCGAAGCGTTGTGCTGCTTTGATGAGCCCTAAGTTCCCTTCGTTAATAAGGTCGGGCAGGGTAAGCCCTTGGTTTTGGTATTGTTTAGCTACTGATACCACGAAGCGCAAATTGGCTTTGGTGAGTTTTTCTAAGGCGGCTACATCGCCTGCCTTAATGCGTTGTGCCAATTCTACCTCTTCATCAGCAGTAATCAAATCTACACGACCAATCTCTTGCAAATACTTATCAAGAGACGCGGTTTCACGGTTGGTTACCTGTTTGGTAATTTTTAGTTGTCTCATTCAGAAAAAATCCTTAATTTTGTCGATTCTTATACGCATATTATACGTATGGTATTATAGAGATGTTACAAAATCTTTTAATTTTAACATTACTTTAACAGATGAAATATAGTTTTATTATCCCTATATACAATCGCCCTGAGGAACTTGACGAACTGCTAAACAGTCTTGCATCACAAACTTACGAAGGTGATTTTGAAGTAGTAGTGATAGAGGACGGCTCTACTATTACCTCAGAGCAGATATGTAAAAAATACCAAAACGATTTATCGATTACTTATCTTTCTAAACCTAATACAGGTCCGGGCGACTCGCGCAATTACGGTATGCAACACGCTCAGCACGATTATTTTCTCATTTTAGATTCCGATTGCATTTTGCCTTCTCATTACTTGGAAGCGGTAGATGACTTCTTGCAAGCCCATTATGTAGATTGTTTTGGGGGCTCGGATACTGCTACCGATGACTTTACCGATATTCAGAAAGCTATTAACTATACGATGACTTCTTTGCTGACTACGGGGGGCATTCGCGGTAGCCAAAAGCGTATTCAGCGGTTTGAACCTCGCAGTTTTAATATGGGTTTATCGCGTAAAGCTTTTGAGGCGACGGGAGGTTTTGGAAAAATACACCCTGGTGAAGACCCAGATTTGGTGATACGCCTTTGGGAAAAGGGTTTTGATTCGGCTTTTATCCCTACTGCTTTTGTGTTTCACAAACGGCGCATTTCGTGGGCGAAATTCCTTACCCAAGTGAGCAAATTTGGACAAACGCGGGCTATCCTTAACCATTGGCACCCGCAAACGCGCAAGCTGACTTTTTGGTTGCCCACTTGCTTTGCCTTGGGACTTTGTGGCGCTATACTGTTAGCCTTTTTTGGACACATCGCTCCCTTGCTTGTATACGCTTCTTATTTTATATTGATAGGGTGGGACAGTGCCCGAGAGAACCGCAGTGTGAAGATAGGATTTTTGTCGGTTTGGGCACTTCTGGTACAGTTTTTTAGTTATGGTTGGGGATTTCTGAGAGCAACATTAAAAATAGCTTTCGTTAAGAAACCAATCGAAACTCTTTTCCCGCATTTATTCTTTAAATAACCTCTTTTTTAGTAGTAGGGAGCTTATAGAAAGCTTATAGGAAGCTTATACGAATCTTGGACGATTGGTATAGGATAGCTATATAAAGATTTGATTTTCAAACTGCTATAAAGGGCATTTACACAGAAATAAAACGAAAGAAAACAGACCTCCAATAGGAGGTCTGTTGTTTGTAAGAGGGAGGTGTTTTATTTTAATATTGTTTTTTACGTTACTCTCCTTCGCCTTCTCGGTATACGCTTTCTTCGCCTTTTAGGATTTGGAGATAGCTTTTGTAGCGCGACCAAGCGATTTCATCGCGGTCTAAGGCTGCTTTTACAGCGCATTGGGGTTCATCGGTATGGAGACAGTTATTGAACTTACATTGGTGTTTGAGAGCGAAAAACTCGGGAAAATAGTCGGTGAGTTCTTCTTTTTCGATTTCTACCATACCAAAGCCTTTGATACCTGGAGTATCAATAATGCGTGCCCCAAAAGGTAAATCGAACATCTCGGCAAAAGTGGTAGTGTGCTGACCTTGCTGATGTTGCTGAGAGATTTCGGCAGTTTTGAGATGTAAATTGGGAGCTATGGCATTGATGAGAGTAGACTTGCCCGCACCAGAATGCCCTGATACCACGCAGGTTTTTCCTTCCATAGTAGCTTTTACCTTATCGATATTTTTGCCCGTAGTAGCCGAAATACCTATACATTCATAACCTGCCTTGCGGTATATTGAAGCGAGGTATTTCACTTCGGAGAGCTCGTCTTCTGTATAAGTATCTACTTTGTTAAAAAGCAATACGGTTTTGATGCCATAGGCTTCGGCAGTTACCAAAAAACGGTCGATGAAAGTAGTAGAGGTAGGCGGATTGTTGAGGGTTACTACCAAAAAAGCGAGGTTGATATTGGAAGCGATGATATGAGTTTGCTTAGAGAGGTTTACCGATTTACGAATGATGTAGTTATCGCGTTCTTTTATCTCGGTAATGACGCCTCTGTTGCTCTCTTCCAAACGAAAGAGCACGCGGTCACCCACAGCTATGGGATTTGTGTTCTTAATGCCTTTTAGGCGAAATTTGCCTTTGATACGACACTCGTAGAATTGCCCCGTAGCGGCGTCCTTCACTGTATACCAGCTTCCTGTAGATTTATAGACTAACCCTTCCATTTACTATTCACTTTTCTCTTCTTTTTTCTCTTTCTCGGGAAATACATTGGCGTATACTACTTGACTGATACTCTTTACGGGTTTGTACAGAAGAGATTCACTCAAAGCGGAGGCTGAGAGCCATTTTTCGGTTTGAAAGGTACGCTCTAAAAACAAGAACATCGACCCTGCAATTACAGCCACTTTGAGTAAGCCAAACAAGGCTCCTGCTAAACGGTTCAGAAGACCGAGTTCGGCAATTTTGAGCATCTGGGTAAGAACTTTAGCTAAGAGCATTACCCCCAGCATTAATACAATGAGAGTAATACCAAATGCAAAAATCTCCAAGGTTTGCTTTTCGGCAGGTAGAATCTTGTCCAACAACGAGGCTGTAAAGAACGAAAAGTGTATCGCCCCATAGATACCTATCACAATAGCTAATAGCGATGCCATTTCGATGATAACCCCTCGCATAAAGCCACGTAAAGCTCCGAAAGCCAGAATTACCAGTAATAAAATATCTATCTTATTCATTCATCAATTATATTTTTAGTAGTATCATTTTACGTATAAAATTCCTTTTTTGGTTTGTTGTTGTCCTTTTAAATAGTAGGTAACCACATAGAAATAAGTACCTGCTAAGCGTTTGCTACCTACCACTCCTTTTACGTTAGGGTCGCCTCTGAAATAGTCACCATTTTGCTGATAGTGGTTATTTTCGTACACTTTTAAGCCCATTTCATCAAAAATAAGTAATGAGATAGGGCGATCTTCATCGGCATTTTCTACCTTGAAATAGTTCTCGGGGTTAGTGGTTGAGACAGCATTATATATTATAAGTGCCGCAGAGGGTGATTTGGACGGGTCGGACGGATTAGGTTGCGGTTGAGGTTGAGGCTGTGGTTGTGGTTGTGGCTGGGGTTGTGGCTGAGGCTGTGGTTGCGGGTTGGGTTGGGGTTGTGGTTGTGGTTGTGGTTGTGGATTGGGTTGGGGTTGGGGTTGAGGCTGTGGTTGTGGCTGTGGTTGAGGATTTTGAGCGTTAGGATTAATAGTGATTACTTGTTCATAACGGTTTTCGTTATGAGCACTATCTTCTACAAACCAGACATAGCGTATTATTTTTTTACCGTCTTTGGTTTCATTGCTTTGGCTAGACACTACTTGTAAAGCCCCATCACAATTATCGGTTGCAGTGAGGTTTTCTCTTACAGGTACATCGGCTTCGCTCTTTACGGTCATACTTGGGGGGTAAGACGAGAGCACTGGTTTTTGAGTGTCCCTGAGGAAAATTTGTTGGGTATGGCGGATAGGCAAAGCTCCATCGGCATAGGCTATCCAAGAGCGAGTGAGTTTGTAGGACTTACGGTCACCTTCTCTAAACTCTTCTTCATAGTCTATGTGAATGTTATCGGCTCCCTCTGCTTTTACTTCAGCTTTGGCAGGAATATCGCCTCTGCATTGTACGTGTTTATCCTCAGGAAGAGGAGCTACAAATCGTAAGGTTTTAGTAGGTGGTTCTTTTTCGTAATAGATAAATTGCTGTGCTGTAGCAGAATAGTTGCATTTATCTTTTGCTACCCATTTGCGCAATAAATAGGTAGTATGGTCTTCTTCTGAAAAAGTTACCTCAGCTTTTTTATTAGCACCACAATAATGAGATTCGGCAGTAACGTTAGGTTTTTCGGGAATAGCATTCTTTTTAACAGTTATCACAGGCTCAGGCAAATTTTTAAAGGTAATGTCAGGGGTGTGCATATCCAAAGTGCCTGGGGTGTCAGTGCTCACAGCATAGGCAATATGATTGAGTACTTCTATTTTAAAGAGTCCTTCTACAAAAAGATTATAATTTTTCCACCCTTTAGCTTGTGTAGGGAAAATGACCGTAGCTTGTCCGTTGTTTGGTATTCCATCAGCTAATACATATTTGTAGGTCTTGCCGTTATCCTCAGAGAAGAGTATACGCACCTTACTATCGTTGCCAAAAACATTCTTATCAACATCCCAGTAGATAGTAGTTTCTTTACCATATTTAAATCTTCCGGCACTGCTTTTAGTTATATTAGTTATCCTAAAAGGCTTACCTTCTACTATATTTACTTTGGTTTCATAGACATCATAGAGCGCTACGTGAGGTTTTCCGTCTTTGTAAGCTCCTATTTTACCGTCGGATACGCCTAACCAAAAAGTGAAAACGCCAGTTTCGTTTTCACCTGTGAACTTATAAGGAACAGGTTTCCATTCATTGTATTCATTTTTTCTATAGGGTCGATAGAACTCTATATGATTGCTCTCGGTAGGGCGATTAGAAGGGAAACGCGCTTTGCCAAATTGATTAAAATCGGCTTGGTGTGCCATATAGAGAAGGGGGTCGCCATCGGGGTCGGTTGCTTCTATATTGAATTGAAAGTAAGTATTTTTGGGGAGTTTGTATTCCTTTTTCAAAATAGAACGTTGGATCACAGGGGCACGGTTAGTAGAAACTTCACCGTAAGGGATATTGTCCTGTGGCAAGCCTACCAACTGAGTACGGGCTTTATCGCTATAATAAGCATCGTGCAAATTGGTACGGTTGCGGATGGTGTATATAGAAGGAAGTGAGAAATATGTGCCATTAGGGTCGTTGATATAGCTCATAATAGAGTTCCCTCTATCGGGCTCGGTATGAGAAGAAGCTGTTGCCCCTCCTATGGTAAAAGTGTGTGCGGAGCCTAATAAGTGTCCTAATTCGTGAAGGATGATATAAAACTCGTGATTGGCGATACAGCCTCCTTTTAGCTTTCCTGTAATTTCACCCAAATGCGCCAAACCACGGTTATCACTGTATATAGAAAAGACAATACCTGCATCGTAATTCTCTTCGCCTATAAGGTTATTAAAATCTGAAGTCGCTCTATTCAATACCTCTCTCACCACAGGATGATCGTATATTTCTTTGTCTTTAGTAGTGATGATAAGACGAGGGTCGTTCACCAAAGCAAATTGACAACCAATCTCTCTACCGCATACCTCGTTGAGCCCTGCCTCTACTTTTGTCATAAATTCTTTTACCTTATTTATATCACCATAACAACGTTCTTTGTAGAAACTGTAATCGATGAGCATTGCCAAACGATAGGTTCTGAGTACATTGGTATTGTAAAGCACTCTTTTGTCGTCAGACGGAAGTGCCTCTTCGTGCAGTATTGCCCCACGTGCAGCCGTCGTATTAGCAGGCGCAAGCTGCATAGGTAGTCTTTGGGAAGTGGGCGTTGTAGCTTGGGAACATTGCCCATCGGCGCAAGTGCCACAAGCGAAGTGTTCTTTATCGGTAGTAACTTTCAGTATTCCGTTTTCAGTGTTGATGAAATAAGAATGACCGTCGTGCCATACTTCACCTGATAGGGTATTTTTATTCATTGAGAGTGTTCCTGCAAAATTGCCATTGTGATAGGCAACAAAAGTGCGGAAGCCTTCTTGGGCAAGGCTATTGGGGCGTGCTTGCCAGTCGAGCGATACAGATTTTCCTTCGATAGGAACATTCCATTGTACTGAGGAGTTTGTACCAAAAAGGCGTATCACCTCAGTAGCTTTTTGTTGTGCATTTATGGTTCCTGCTACGAAGAACCAGAGTAGTAAAAGTCGTGATATTTTCATTTGTTGTTAGTTATTAGTCGTTAGTATTAGGTAACAGGTAAGAATTCCGATTACCTTACATATAGGAATCCTTTCTTTTCTTCTAAGTTACCATCTTTATAATAGGTAACTATATAGAAATAAGTACCTGCAAGAGGTTTGTTACTTATAGTTTTTAGATTAGAGTAGCCCCTAAACACTTCACCGTTTTTGCCGTAATAGTTGTTCTCGTATACTTTGAGTCCCATTTCATCGAAGATGTGCACCGAGATAGGGCGATCTTCGTCAGCATTTTCTATTTTAAAATAGTTCTCGGGGTTAGTAGTTGAGACAGCATTGTATATGATTGCTGTTGCATTAGGTAATGTTGATGAGTCAGAAGAGTCTGACGGACTGGGTTGAGGTTGTGGGCTAGGCTGTGGTTGGGGTTGAGGTTGAGGTTGCGGGTTGGGCTGTGGTTGAGGCTGAGGTTCTGGTTCTGGCGTAGTTTCAGGTTTTGTAGGGTCTTTTTGTATCATAAAACCTCCTACGTGATAAGGCTTTGTACAAGACAATGCATAAGCCAAGCCATCGATTACTTCTATTTTGATGATGCCTTGTCCTCTTTGTTTGCCAAAATGTCCGCGAGTAGTACCTACGGATATATTGGGAAGCTCTACTTGGCAAGTGCCATTATTAGCTACTTCTTTTTTCAATACATACTTATAGGTTTTACCAGAGTCGGTTGACAAAAGGATACGCACCTTACTATCTTTGGTAAAAATAGCCTCGTCTACCTGCCAATGAAGCGAAATTGTCTGACCTCCTTTGTAGGTCTTGTTCTGCTCCCTACTACCATTGTCGAAATTCTGTATTTCAAAAGGTTTACCTTTGACTATTTTCACTTGTACCTCTTCTACATCGTATTTCACTACGTGGTTACTATTGTCTTTGTTATGATCGGCAGCAGCTAACCAAAAGGTGAAAGTACCTTCTTTGTAAGAATCGGCAGCTCCTATGGGTACAAAGGTATTGCGTTCACTCTCAAACCAAGTAGTTTCAAAGCGTATATTACCATCAGATTTTCCTTTGTAGGTGATAAAACGAGCGTTAGATTTGGTAGAGTGAAAACGCCTATCAGCAGGGTGAGCTATATAAGTAAGCGCATCGCCTTCGGGGTCGGTAGCGTTGAGATAGAATTGAAAATATGTTTCTTCGGGTATGGTATAAGTTTTCTTTAAATGCTTTCTATCAAGCACTGGGGGGCGGTTGTTGCTCTTTACTCCATAAACAAGGTTAGAACCTGTGCCCTCTACGCGTTTACCTGCCTCTTGGGTACGTGTTTCATCAGCGTAATAGGCCATAGAGTTACCCAAGAATTTGCGTATTTCTTGCAAACTTACGAGCGAAAAGAAATCGCGTGGGTGCTCGTGTCCATAACTCATAATCGACTGACCCGAGCCTGTTTCAGTTTTGCTAGAATACTGTCCTCCGTTAGAAAATGTATGGTCTGCACCAAACATATGTCCTATTTCGTGGGCAATGGTAGAAGGTTTTATAGGGCGTGCTGCCGCATTAGCTTTGTTGTGTTGCTCATAAGCAGCATAGACCATCGCCAAGCCATTGTACCTTTCGCGATAATCGGTGAGGATAATTGCTATATCGTATTTGTTTTTATCGTAACGTTTGTTGAGAGTGATAGTACCGTTGTTTACCACTTCATTAGCAGCTTCCCTTCTGCGGAATAAATGATTTTCTTCAGTAGTAAAAATAAGTGCCTCATCATCTACCAAAGTAAAATCCACCCCCACATCATTGCGATATAACTCATTCATAAAGGCAACGGTAGCATACCAAAACGCTTTGATTTTATTTACATTTCTATTAAAATATGCCGAATTGTAAATGCTGTAATCTACCGGTATTGCCAAGCGGTAGTGCCTGAACACACCATCGGTGTGGATGAGCGCTTTAGGATAAAGTGAATTGTAAATCTCGGGTTGTTCGATAGGAGGGTCGTTCTTATCTTCATTGCCTTCGGGAAAGAAATTGCGGGCAGTGAGGGCTTGTTTTCCCAAAAAACTCGCACCACAATCGTGTTCATCGGTTACTGCCTCTACAGTGAGCATTCCTTGGGGAGAAGTTCCCAATACATAGGACTTTCCTCTGTGAAACAATTCACCGCTTAACTGCTGTTTGTCAAAGCTGATAACGCCTACAAAATGCTCTTGGTAGTAACCTACAAACGAGCGAAATTCCTTAGAAGTAGTTCGCGCTTGCCATTGTACGAGCATAGAAGGTGAGTTAGGAATAGGAGGTGCCCATTCTACAGAAGGTTTTTCAGCAAAAAGAGCTATAACACTTTGGATATTAGTTTGTGCATTGGCTACCTCTATGCTTAGGCATAGCCAAAGTAAGTAGCGTAGTATATGTTTCATTAGTTTGGTTTTAAAAAACGGCGCAAAGGTACAAAACAATTAACAAATAGCAAGCAAAAATTAACAAGTTATCTTATGTATAGGAATCCCTTTTTTGTTTCTTGCTGTCCTTTGAAATAGTAGGTAACCACATAGAAATAAGTACCTGCTAAGCGTTTGCTACCTATCACTCCTTTTACATTAGGATAGCCTCTAAAATATTCACCTTTTTGTTGATAATGGTTACTTTCATATACTTTCAAGCCCATTTCATCAAAAATAAGTAAGGTAATAGGTCGGTTTTCATCTGTATTTTCTATTCTGAAATAGTTATCAGAGCCTTTTTCAGTAGAAACAGCATTGTAAATCACCACTTCTTTAACAGAAGGAACTATTGGCGGTGTAGGTGGTTGTGGTATTACTGGGGTAATAATAATGGTTTGCGTATGCACTCTTTCATTGCCACACACATCACGCGCTACCCACTTATAAACAACTTTATAGAGCTTTCCGTTAGTGAGAGTTTCTTCTTTTGGAGACATTGTAACGGTAGGTTGTCCTGCACAAGTATCTTCTGCTGAAATACTCTGTTGTTGGGGGACGGGTGTCCCTTCTTTAATCGTGAGGTTTTGAGGTAAAGTCCCTACAAAAGTAGGTGGGGTAGTATCGGCTACGGTAATGCGCTGGGTATGGGTAAGAGTCGTGCAACCATCGGAAGCGGTAAAAGTACGCTCTAACGTGAAGTTGTTAAGGCATTGCTTGTTGAGTTCCTTGTCGGCGCGACTAATCACTACCTTAGCACAACCTCCTTGTGTGGTGGGGGTTTGCACAGCGGGAATAGCTTTGGCACAATTGACGGTTATATTGTTAGGAAGTGTTGCCCAAGTGAGAGGTATAGGAGTTGTTTTAGACACAATGGTAATAATTTGCTGGTGGGTAGTAACATTGCCACAAGCATCTTTGGCTTCCCACATATAGATAAGCTGAGAGATTTTTCCATTAGTTTTTACTTCTTTATGAGAAGGCGTAACAGTAGCGGTGCCACAATTATCAGTAGCAGTAAGCGTTACTTGGGTAGGGGTCATTTCGCCTTCTTTAATACTCATATTTTGGGGTAAAGCCTCTACAAAAGTGGGGCGAGTTTTATCTGTTACGCTAATAGTTTGAGTATAAGTAAGCGTTTGGTTACAAGTGTCAGTAGCTATAAAAATGCGTTTGATAATATAAGTATAGTCACAATTGCCTCCGATGCGTTCTTCTTTTTGAAGGGTAACCACAGGATTACAACCACCTGTAACAGTAGGAAGTGTTACCGCTGGAATAGATTGCTCACACGAAAGGGTCAGATGATTAGGAAGTGATGCCCAAAGAAGAGGTTCGGGGAGAGCAGGGTTCTTTTCAATAGTAAAACCACCGCTTTTAGGGTTGTAGTTAGTAAGATCAAAGGCTAAACCATCGATTACTTCTACTTTTAAGACGGCTTGGGTAGTGCTGATATTAGGCAAGGTAATTTCTTTACTGCCGTTGTTATCAGCTTCTGCTACTACCATATGTTTAAACGTCTTGCCTAAATCATCTGAGAGCAGAATACGCACTTTGGTGTCTTTGAAAATAGTATTATCTACATTCCAACTAAGGGTGAGTTGAGCGCCTCCTTTGTATTCGTTTTTTGGGGTAGTCGTAATTTTGAAGGGGGTACCGTCTTTTACCGTTACTTTGGTTTCAGCCAAATCGTATTGCACTATATAGTCGGCTGACGGTTGGAGTGGGGCATCGCTCACTCCCAACCAAAAGGTAAAAGTACCCGTAGTTTGTTGTGCTAAGCCACTATTGGCTATTACACTACCTGAGTCTTTGTGATACTCTGTTTTAATAGTTACAGGGTTAGCAGGAGTAGGTTTGTAGATAATGTATTGCGTTATAGGGGTTTCATCACCATTGCGTACATCGTGTTGGTTTACGGTGTATAGCAGTTCTGCACTATCGGGGTCGATAGCGGGGATATTGAATTGAAAGAAAGTACCCTTGGGAATAGTATAATGACTTTTAATCTTGCTGTGGTCTATGCGAGGGGCTTGAGTAGTGAAAGTCTTGTCGTGAGCTTTCACGGGGACTCTTGTCAATAGTTCCCGTATGCGCTGAATGCTCGACAGCGAGAAAAAGTCACGCGGACTGCCATAGCTCATCACCGAAGTACCTCTGTCATACTCTGTCTTTTCACTATCGTAAGCTTCTGAGCCCTTATAGCTACCAAAAGTGTGTCTCCCTCCGAATAAGTGTCCTATCTCGTGAGCTATGACTTCTTTGGTAAGTACTGCTACGGCATCAGCTTTGGTATTAGCCTGATAAACACCTTTAAGATAAGCCAATCCTCTGACTCCTTTTTTTAAGGAAGCGGTATACGCAAGAGAGATACCCACGTCATAACTATTTTCTCCTATAAGTTCATTGATAATCCTTGTTGAATTATCCTTAACGTAACTAGCATCACGATAGCTTGCAAAAGTCTCATCTTTTTCATCTTTAATGATAAGACGCTCATCGTTTACTAATTCAAAACGCACTCCCAAATCGCGTAGGTACACTTCATTTAGGAAGTTTTCAGTATCTGCCCAAAACGTTTTTACTTTCTGTATGTTTTTCTCTAAGTGTCCTGTACTGAATGTGCTATAAGGGATATGCATTGCCAAACGGTATACCCTTAGTGTTTGTGTGTTGGCAATGGTAGGAGCGGTTTCTTCGGCTAATATTGCGGGGCGTGCTGTCGAAAGGCTTAGGTGCGAATGAGGTGTATCGGTGGTGCCACATCGGAAATCTTTATTAGGCGAAAAGACCAATTGTCCTTTTTGCTCGTTTATCTCATACGAGGAATCTCCATAGTGAAAACTCCCCGACACGCTCTGTCCTCCTACCGAAAGAGTCGCTACAAAATTGTCTTGGTAGTAACCCACAAAAGAGCGAATACCCTCTGAGGCAAGAGAGGTTTTGCGCTCCTGCCACTCAATGGCAATACCTTGTTGTGCCGATACTGCTTTTAGCCATTTATCCGCCTCGCTCTGTGCTTTCCCAAAGAACACACACCCTATTAGCAATCCTATTGTAATGATGTTTTTCATTCTTTAGTCTTTTAACTGCTCTATAAGTGCTTCTACTATAGCTTTTATAGGTGGGGACATTCGCGGTATAACAGAGTAAGCTCGTGCTATCAGTTGCAAACGAAGTGTCTTATCCTGAAATTGTTGTCTCCTTGCTTTTATAACTTCTGTAGAAGGCAAAATATTTATATCCCATTGCTGTTCCCTCAATGAGAAAGTTTCTAAATGTCTTTCAGCTTGATAATTGTAAAGATGTATTTTATCTACTGCCTTTTCGTTGTACAAACGGTCTAATGAGTGAAGTAAGCCTTCTACTGCTCTGTCGTGGGAATTTTTATCTGACAATCGCCCGTATCCTTGAAAATCTTTTTCTTCCTGATAGCGCAAATAAAAACCTAATTCGGTAAAGAGTGCAGGAGCTACAATCGCAAAAGCTTCTACATTAAAACCGTTTTCTCTAAAAGCCAATGCCGTACGCAAAGGTACTTCAGGATTGCGCATAGTACCCTCTACAATGATATTGTATTTATGGATAATAGCCTCTTGTATGAGTGCTTCTGTAAAAAAGTTAGAGAATATTTGCGTCTCTGTTGAGTATCTCTCAGGATATTTTATAAGCTCATTAGCCTTAGGATGAAACTCTCTGTAAATATCTCCATTTACAAAAAGAAAATCTTTGTCAGGAAATTGTCTTAGGATAGCTTTTGCTAGCCCACTCTTTCCTGATGCAGGCTGTCCTCCTAATATAAAGGCAATAGGATTTTCTTGAGATTTTAAACCTGATAAAAGGTCTGTTTTCTCTCTTTCAAAAATATCCTCAACTTTATAGTACTCCATTCATTTGTTTTATTAGCGGACTATAATAATGTACTACTTTATCCATAACAGAAAGCCTTGCCATATCATCAGTACCATATAACATTTTTTCTTCCTTTAAATACATTTTAATTTTTTGGTCTAACGCATCCTTCTCTACCAAATTAGTTAAAGTAGATTTTTCCTTAATAGCCCTTACTTTTAATGAGCCTACAATCTGTAATGCTGTATCTAAACTAATAGGTTCTTTCATCATATACCTTTGTTATTTTAATTCAATGAGCATAGGAGTTTTAGCAGATATTTCTAAAGTGTCACCACTCAGAGAGACCTCTTTCCCCGAGATAATATCTCTCCCCCTCAAAAATCCCGCCAAACTCTCGGCAAAGCGGTTTAGGTGGAGCGTTTGGCTCTTTTCGCTGTTGTTGAGCACTACCATTACGGTCTCGGTATCATTGTAGCGGAAATAGACATACACTTCGTTTTCAGGCAAGTATTGCTTGGTCTTCCCGTAGTGAATTACGGCTTTGTCCTTACGCCAGTTGAAGAGCTTAGCCGTAAAATCGTAATACTCTTTCTGGGTAGCCGTACGCCCCGAAGCGCTAAAAGCGTTCTGCGCATCGCCTGCCCAGCCACCAGGGAAATCCCGACGTATATCGCCATCGCCTTTGCTCTTGTCGCCTCCCATTGCTATCTCACTACCGTAGTACAATTGTGGAATGCCTCGTGCCGTTGCCAGCAATGTGATAATCATCTTATAATCCTCTATCTTAGGATATACGTGATTGATACGTGCCGTATCGTGATTTTCTGCAAAGATGAGCAGATTGTTGATGTCTTTATACAGAAAGTCGTTCGCAAAGTTGTCGTAGAGTTGCATCATACCTTTGTTCCACGAAGGTGTAGTACGGAAAGCCTCGCCTATTGCATCGAAGAGCGGGAAGTCCATTACCGTAGGCAGGTGGGTGTTATAGCTTTGTATCGCACTGATAGGGCTATCCTTTTGCCAATACGACACTTGTGCGCTTTGAGTAAGCCATACCTCGCCCATAATGTTGAAATAAGGATATTCATCAGTAATGGCTTTCGTCCATTGGGCAATGCCTGCTTTGTCGTTATACGGATAAGTATCCACACGCAAACCGTCGAGGTCGGCGTATTCTATCCACCAAATCGCGTTCTGGGTGAGGTAGTTTAATACCAATGGGTTCGCTTGGTTGAGGTCGAGCAAAGAACGCGCAAACCAACCTTTTTCGCAGTACTTTTTGTCCCAGTCCGAGGCATTGCTGTCCATCTGAGTAGTTATCCTAAAAGAGCTCTGTCCATAACCAGGAAATTGGTGTAACCAGTCGTAGCAAGGCAAGTCTTTCAGCATCCAATGCTGACTGCCCCAGTGGTTAGTTACATAATCTTTGATGAGCTTCATACCGCGCTTGTGCAAAGCCTCTGAGAGCTGTCGGTACTCTTCATTAGTACCATAGCGGGGGTCTATTTTGTACACATCGGTTTGGGCATAAGTGTGATAAGAGTGTTGTGGTTCGTTGTCCTCACATAAGGGCGTACTCCATATAGCCGTAGCTCCTAAGGATTGTATATAATCCAAATGGTCGATAATCCCCTGAATGTCGCCCCCGTGACGACCGAAAGAATCTGAGCGGTTGAGCTTATCAGTAAGTGCGGGGTGCGAATCGTTGTCGGGTTTACCATTGGCAAAGCGGTCAGGCATAATCAGGTAAACCACATCGCTACTGTCGAAACTCTTGCGGTAAGCCGAGCCCTCACGACGCGCTTTTAATTCGTAGCGAACACTGCCCACTTTCTTTTTCTTTTGCAATAGCGAAATGGTATAGTTGCCCGCTTTTTTATCTTTGGTATCGACGGTTACAAACAGATAGTTAGGGTTTTCTGTTTTCAGTATGTTTACAATAGGCAAATCGCTCTCCACATTGTACTGAGCGATATTTTTGCCATAGAGCAATACCTGCACTTGGCTGTAGTGCATTCCTTCCCACCAAAAAGGTGGTTCTACACGCTGAATCTGAGCGTGAGTCATTCCAAAAGTAAATAATCCCATAAGGGTAATAATGTATTTCATAGTGTAAGTTACACGGGTGTTTATTCGCGCAAAGATAAGCATTTCTTTTTAAATAACAATGAAAAATAGTAGTTAATTATTTTAGGTCGGACAAGTTCGACCCACAGAACGAGAGATACAGTTGATAGTAACAACATTGTAAGTTCTATTAGTATTCTATTAATCTTTGGTTAGTCTTCATTGTAGAGCCACTGTAGAGCCACTGTAGAGCCACTGTAGAGCCACTGTAGACCCACTGTAGACCCACTGTAGAGCCACTGTAGACCCACTGAAGTCCCACTGTAAAACCATCATAGTTCCGTTTAAGGTTTGTTTAAAGTCTATCAAATGTCTCACCCCTATTCAATTGTCAATTATCAATTGCGAATTGTCAATTGTTTTGTAACTTTGCCCCGTTAATTATATATCACTATGAAAATCGTTATCTCTCCCGCCAAAACCATTAACGAAACATCAGCCCTACCTACTACCGTACACTCTTCGGCTATTTTCCCAAAGGAAATTGGCGAGGTAAGCACTGCCCTTAAAGCACTCTCTCCAAAGCAACTTATAAACCTGATGCATATCTCCCAAAAACTCGCCGACCTAAATTGGCAACGACACCAACAGCTTTCATTGCCTTTTACCCCACAAAATGCACGTCCGGCGCTCTTTGCTTACAATGGTGATGTGTATGAGGGACTCGATGCCTATTCACTCTCTGAAACGCAAATTGATAAGTTACAAAGGTCTTTGCGTATTCTCTCGGGATTGTACGGACTGCTTAAACCCTTAGACCTTATCGCACCTTATCGGTTGGAAATGAGTATCAAACTACCCGTAGGGAAGGCTACAAATCTATATGCTTTTTGGAAAGACAAAATCACTCAGGCATTGAACGGCGAATTACAAGGAGGAGAATTGTTTATCAATCTCGCCAGTGAAGAATATTTTAAAGCAATTGATACCACAAAGCTAAAAGTGCCCGTGATTACACCTATCTTCAAAGATTATAAGGGAGATACGCTGAAAGTCGTTAGTTTTTATGCGAAGAAAGCGCGGGGTCGTATGGTGCGTTTTTTAGCAGAAAACGAGATTCGCTCAGTAGAAGATTTGAAAGGGTTTAACGCTGATGGATATGCGTTTTCAGAAAAGTTTTCAGAAGGGAATACACTTGTTTTTGTTAGATAAAAAAACAAGCCCACTGAGCTTTTTTTTAAATTATCAATTGTCAATTGTCAATTGTTAATTGAATCACCAGTCCTTCGTTACCTCGCACATTAAAGACGGTGTTGTCCCTAAAAATAAGGTATTGCCCTTTGATGCCCATTAGTTTACCACTATAAGTAGGGGTTTGCACCAGTTGCAGAGAGCGCACTTGGGTAGGGTATTTTTCTACGGGGAAATGAATATGCAAAGGGGTGATATCTTCGGTGATGTAAGGTTGTACTTGGTCGGGGACAAAGTCGCGCACCTCTAATTTTACTCGCAGTAAATCTACGGGGGTGATTTGGTTGGTGAGCATTTTGCGCCAATTAGTTTTATCGGCTATATGAGCTTTAAGAGCGACTTCGGCAATGCCTGCCAAATAGCGATTGGGTACTTCGGCAAGTATAAGGGCTTCGTGCGCTCCTTGATCGATCCAGCGGGTTGGAGCTTGTGATTTGCGTGTTACCCCCACTTTTACGTCGCTGGAATTGGCAAGATACACATAATGCGGTTGCAACTGCATTTGTTGCTCATAAACCAAATCGCGCTCTTCGATGTTTAAATGCGCTTTGCTAAGTTCGGGGTGCATCACCCAATCAGCAGTTTGAGGTACTTCAAAAAAGCACTCTTTGCAATAACCCTGACGGAAGATAGGCTTATTTTCCCCACAATTCATACACTGAAAGCGCACAAATTGGAGCGTTATCTCCTTTCCGATGAGTTGGTTCATCAGCACAAAATCGCCTTCCATTGGCAAGTAATACCGTATGGGGTCAGCCCATTCGGTAAGCATTTTCTGAAGTACTCCTTGAAACATAGTTTTAACAGTGAAATGAGGGGACAAAGATACAAAAAAAGTCGTAACACAACAAGCAAAACGATTAGCAAATAGAGCAAACATACGAAATTAAGAGTTAATGTCCGTTCAATATATAATTCTGATTTACAGTTCCTTTTTACAGTATACTTCTGTGAAATCTAAGCAACTTGTTGCTAAATTCTGTGGATAAAATGAATAGCATCTAAAATTTGTCTGTGAAAAATCCGTGTCTTCCGTGAAATCTGTGCGAGACTCTTTGTAGCGAAGCTATCTTTTTTCCTCTCGGCAGGTGCGTTTCTTATAGCTCGTACCTCCCTTTGAAAGAGAAAACAGATTACAGCAGAAACAGAAGATATAACAGTGTTATTTTTTACACAAGTAAGGAAAGGTAAAGAGTAGAAAGTGTAAAGAAAAAGAGATTTAAAAAGAATTAAAAACAGTTGTTTTTAGCTCTAAGTTTGTTAAAACTGTGTTAATTATTGTCTTAGTGTAGAGAGATGTAAAAAATCTTTACTAATTTTGCACCCAAATAATCACTAACAATGTCTTTTTATAAAACAAGAATGAAAAATATCACTAAAATCCTATTAGCTATAACATTTTTCTTAATCTCTTTTGAGGGGGTAGAAGCACAAGTGCAATCTTGTAATGTTATGCCTGAACCTGTGAGCTACACAAAGGTGAGCGAAACTACTAAAAGAGTAGAAGAATACGCTGATATTAAAGGTATTAGAGTAACTCGTATATTGGAGGTACGCGGTAATGCCGGCGATAAGATTATGTATTCTAATCAGGAAACTATTCCTGGAGACACACAAAGTGACGAAACCTATTGTGGTAAATCTCGTAAGAATGCTTTTAAAGATAAGAAGTATCCTTTTATGGACTCTAATAAGGTAAGCAAAATTACCTATAAGTTTAGTAAGCCCGTAATAGATGCTGAAGTTTTTTTAGCTGCTTTTGGTTATAGTGGAACACGTAAGCCCGGATGGGGTTCTTATCCTCATATAGATGTGGTAAAGATAACAACCAATAATGGAACGGCAACTTTACACGCACGTTCTACTTGTGGAGAGAATAATTTAGTTACTGTCTCAGGTAATGAAATATCATCTATAAATCATAAGACTACCGATGCTAAAATAGGGATTACTTCTACAGAGCCTTTTACAGAGCTTGTGTTACAAGTTATAGAAAAGCCAAATCAAACAGGTGGTTATGGTTTCTTTGTGGAAATTTGTCTAGCATCTATTGTTACTCCTATAGAAAGTAGTTCTTGTACTTCACCCTCTATAGGAGACCCATTTAATAGTTTTCCTAATCAAACAGTTTCTGTCGCAGGAATGACTGTTACTCGAAAAGCAGATAGTGGTGTTAATAAATCTGCTTCTTTTTCTGGTTCTTATTGTGGTTTAACTAAAACGTATCCAAGCAAAGATCCTTTGCTAAAAGATAGTAAGAAAATAGTGTATGAGTTTAGTACTCCTGTTAAAAGTGCAGAGATTTTCTTACTTGCCTTTGGTGATAATACAAAAGTTAATTCCTTCGATAAAGCAAAATTTGAAGTAAATGGAGGAGGTGCTATCTCTCTTTCTAAAAGTTATGATTGTAATCCTATAGTATCTACGATCAATAATAACGTAGTAGAGAGTGTTAATAGAAAACTCACTACTGATGTGGGTATAAAAGTAGCTTCGAGCAAGCCCTTTAGTAGAATTACCATTACTGATATGGGAAGTACAGGATTGGGCTATTTGGTGGCTCTTTGTCCTACTTCTATCGTCAAAGCTACTGATGATGATATTTTTACAATAGATAAAACTCTTACAGCACAAAGCGTATGCGAGGATGCTATGACAGGAGTTCCTCCTTCTTATCAAGCGCAAGCTACTTCAAAATTCAATGGAGGTTCCTTTAAATATGAGTTACAAGCTAAGAAAAGTGGAAGCAGTTCTTGGCTAACTATCGCAACACAAGATAATAAAACAAGTGGTACTAATATTAATTTTGTAGAAGCTAATTTAGGTACATTACCTTATGATCAAGCTAATATCAGGGTTAAGTACACTTATAAAAATCCTTCTGAGTTCTCTGAAGAGATTGTGCGTTACTCCAATGTAGCTACCTTAACTGTAAGTGAAGCAAAAGTAACAAAACTTACAGCTACTCCTCTTTCTGTTACACAAGGAATTACTACCAATGTAGCGTATAGAATAGAAGGAACTTCTAATGCTACAGTTACTTATCAAGTAAATGGAGGTACACCTCAAACAGTGGGGCTTAACAATTCAGGGGTAGCAACCGTAACCCTCCCTACTTCACAAGCTACTACTTTTAAAATAACACGTGTACAAAAAGGAGCTTGTAATATTACTCAAAATAAACAAGTACAAGTAACAGCAGCTTTTAATAATGGTCTTTGTACAACTAAGCCTAATAGCTTGTTTGCAACTACTAATGATGCTACTTATACTATTAATAATATTACTGTTACTCGTAGCTATGTAGGTGGAACAACACCTAATAACTTCTTAACAAGTAGTTTAAACGATCCAACAGAATATTGTTCTGTATATCCTGCTAATTCTAATTATCCTTGGTTACAAAAAGCAAATAATAGAATTACTTCTGTTACTTATAAATTTAGCCAACCTGTGAATAATGTAGAGGTATGGCTCTTGATAATGGGAAAAGGAGCAGTAGGTACTGTTGATAAAGCTAAATTCAGTATCAACGCAGGTTGCGGAAATCCTACTCTGAGTTTAGTAGCTGATTGTAAAGGTACAGCTACGATTAATGGAACTACTGTAAGTGAAAATAATCTCATAGGTACAGATTTAGCAGTAAAAGTAACTGCCACTAAACCTTTTACTGAACTTACCATTACCGATGATAATAGTACTGCAGGAGGTTTCTTAGTAGAACTCTGCCCTGCTTCAATCAAAAAGCAAGGTACTGGTAATACCGATGCGGTAACTATTACTACGGAACTTACCGCTACAACTACTGCTTGTGTTGGGTTTACCACTACCCTTACTACACAAGCTACTTTAGCTAGTCCTTTCAGTGGTAGTCTCAATTACCAATGGCAAAAATCTACTAACAATGGTACTACGTGGAGCGATATAAGCGGACAAAGTGGTAATGCAACTTCAGGTGCTAATGTCACCTATAGCTTTACGCCTACTACTTCTGATAACAATGCGCTATACCGTGTAGCATATACTTATACCCACGCCGGTAGTTTCTGTGGTACGATGTCGCTTACTACCAATGCTACTAAATTGGTAGCTAACACAGTATCTTCAGTCATCGCGATAAATGCACCTGCTTATACTGATGTAGCTGTATGTGCAAGTGCTACAGGTACTACTACCATTACGGCTAAAGCAACCCTCAATACAGGTATGGGAGGAACTGGTGTTACTTATCAGTTACAATACCGTCCTACCGATACTGCTACTTGGACAGACCTCTCCACTCAGAAATATACACTTGTAACTGGTGGTGCAGAAAGGACTTTTACAATAGCAAATGTAGCTTCTAACACAGGTTATTACCGAGTGAAGTATACCTCCGATGCCTCAGTATGTGGCGGTGGAGAAAGCTATTCTAATATATTTAAATTTACAGCTCTCACTGTTACCGATGTGCTTACTATCAACCCTACTACTTATCCTGATAAAGTAGTATGTACAGATGCTAGCTTTACTATCAATGCGCAAGCTACAGTAGCTACAGGTACTATAGCTAATGATGGAAGTGGTAATAAATTCGCTTATGAATTGCAGTACAAAGCCGATAATTCTGCCAATTGGGTAACCTATGTGCTCCCTAATGGAGGAGCTGCTCAAATCTATAGCAATAATAGAAAAGTAGGGGCTACTCGTGTCTTTACTATTAATACTGCCAATGTGGCTAATGGTGGTAAGTTCAGAGTGCGCTATGCTGTAGACCTCGTAGGTTTATGCGATGATATAACTGTATACTCTAATGAGTTTACTGTTACTAAAGCTTCAGTACTCAATAACATTACTGAGTTTTATGCTACTCCTGCAACGCTCAATGAAACAGGAGCAACCAATGTAGTATATACTATTAAAGGTGTTCCAGGTACGCAGTTGCTACATAAGTTCAATAATGGTACAGGTACAGCTGCCTCTATACCACCAGGAGGAGTTTTAACCGTAACTCACAACGGACAAACTGCTACGGCTACCTTGGCAATTACACAAGTAGCCAACGGTACTTGTACCCTCACTACTAACTATTTAGTAGAAGTAGGTAAAGCAGGAGGAGCTTGTACTAGCTTCCCTTCACCTCAGTTTGCTAAAACAGCTACTGCAGCAGCACAAATAGGAGGACTAACAGTAAACAGAACTATTACAGGAACTCCACAGTTTTTTGACGCCTATACCTATGATTCAGGACAGATGTGCCAAAGCACTATATTGGCAGGCTATCCTATAATGAAAGGTGGACAGGCAACTATTAAGTATACATTTAGCAAACCTGTAACCTCTGTACAAGTATGGCTTTCAGGATTCGGAGGTAACCCTAGTGTTGCCAATGCCGATAGCGTAACCTTTGCAGTAAACTGTGGTGGCACAGTAGCAGTAAACGCAGTAGGTTGTGGTACCGATGCTGGAAAACTCACCGTAGCTGGTGGAAAAGTATCACACCAAGCCAATGTGTATACTCAAGCAAAAGTAGTCGTAACCTCTGATAAACCGTTCACCGAACTTACCCTTACCGACCCTGATAACAGTAGCGCAGGTGGGTATGTAGTAGAATTGTGCCCTACTTCTATAGCGCCTACTACCCTCAGTGTAACTACTAACCCAGTACCTCAAACAGTTTGTAAAGGCGAAACTGTTACCCTCACAGCGGTAGCTTCTGTAAGAAATACTAATTATCAATGGCAACAACAAGTGGGCGGTGGTGCTTGGACGAATATAGGTTCAGCGGTAGCTACTAACAATGGTACGGCTACTCTTACGCTCAATACTAATAATAGTCCGTATAACCAAACAGCTTCTTATCGTGCGGTATTTACCATCACTTGTGGCAATACTATCACAAGTACAGTTGCTGTGGTAACTGTACACACTGCAGCGGCAATGCCAACAGTAAGCAGTACTACTACCCTTTGCCCTACAGCAAATAGTAATATTGTATCGTTTGATAATTATGTAACCCCTGCAGTAGGTACTACCTTGCGTTGGTATGCTACCCCTACAGCTACTGCAAGCACTACTGTAGCTCCTACTATCAATACGAATGTAACGACTCGTACTACTGCAACAGCCTATGTACGAGCTATCAATAACAACGGCTGTACTAGTGGCCTCGTAACTGTTACTCTTACAGTGAACGATACCACTCCACCTACCTTCAATGCTCCATCTGCTTTGAATATAGTGTGTAACTCAACTACAGCTACTACAGCTATCAACACTTGGCTCGGTACGGCTACTGCCACCGATGCTTGTGGTGCAATAGCAACTATTACAAATAACTATAATGCTCCAGCTGACTTTTGTACTGTACCTGGTGGCGTTATCACAGTTACCTTTGTAGCAAAAGATACCTTTGGTAATGTAACTACTAAAACATCAACTATTAAGTTAGCAGCTACACCTCTTACAGTAGCAAGCGATACCTTCACAGTAGGTAACGGAGTAACAACCCAAACAGCGGGTAATATCCTTACCAACGACAATTTAGGAGGCAATACCCCAACAGCAGGCCCAACAGGTAGCGTAACCATCACTGTGGTTACCCCAGCAACGCCAATAGGAGGAGGTAAAACCCCAACCTTAGATGTAAACACAGGTATAGTAACTGTACCAGCAGGAACTAAGTCAGGCACATATACCATTACTTATAAAGAGTGTGAAAGCTTGAACCCAAGCAGCAACTGCCAAACACAAACAGTAGTAATCAGCGTAGGTTCAGCCAGTCTTACAGTAGTGCCAGAAACACTTACAGTAACGCCAAGCACCAGCACTCAAACAACGCCAAGCATTTTCGATAACGATAGCATAGGCGGAGTAACAACGCCAACAGCAGGCCCTGGTGGTAATGTAACAATGACGGTTCATAATCCAAGTGGTAGCAAAGTACCGACTATGGATCCAAACACAGGTAAAGTAACCGTACCGGGCAATA
>NZ_AKFR01000023.1:0-162365 GCF_000277665.1 Capnocytophaga sp. oral taxon 335 str. F0486
GAAAGCTAAATCATTAGCAGATGAACTTATAGATATGACCTTGCCTTACAAAAACTATATAAAGACAATTACTGCTGACAATGGTAATGAATTTTCAGACTTTAAGCGAGTTGAAAAGAAATTGAACCTACAATTTTTCTTTGCTCATCCTTATAGTTCTTGGGAGCGAGGTCTTAGTGAACACACCAATGGTCTTGTACGGCAATACATACCAAAAAACACTGATTTTAAAGATATTACAGATAAAGAAATTAAAAAATATCAATATAAAATTAATAATAGACCAAGAAAAGTATTAGATTTTGAAAAACCTAAAGATTTATTCTATCAGAAAGTAATCTGAAAAATTGCACTTGATGGTGGAATGGGCGGTATAACTTTTTTTGTTAAAATATTAGGCAATATCAAAAAAATGCTGTAATATTGCGCCATAATTTTAATCTCATAATTTTACACACTATGGATGCACAAAAAGTGGATATGTTTATCGTAACTAATGGTAAATTTTTCAGACCTGAAATCGTTCCTCAAATTCGTGAAAAGCTTCTTTCTTTGGACGAATCAAAATGGGTAATGCTACAAACGATACAATTTAAAGACCCTACAACTTCTCTCCTCATTTCTATTTTTGCAGGACATTTGGGCATTGACCGTTTCTACATAGGCGATGTAGGTATGGGAGTTGGTAAATTACTTACTTGTGGTGGTTTGGGTATTTGGACGATTGTGGACTGGTTCCTAATTATGGACGCTACAAGAGACAAAAATGCGGAATTATTAGCTTCAGCACTTAGTTACTAATTGACGACTAAAAAGTTCTATACTTTCATCACACTCCTATGTCTTGCCTGTTGGGGGTGGCTACTTAGCCACTATGTTTTTCACGGACAGGACATAGGGGTTACTGTTTGTGCAATAAAGAATGTTACGGGGTACCCCTGTCCGTCGTGTGGTACCACGCGGTCGGTTGAGGCTTTTTTTGAAGGACACTGGGGAGAGGCGTTACTGACCAATCCGCTTGGGGTATTGGCATCGGTATTACTTATCATTACTCCGTTATGGTTACTTTATGATTTATGCAGAAAGAAAACTACTTTGCAGGGAGCTTACATAAAGTTTGAACAATTCTTTAAACGCCCTTACGTGTATATTCCCTTTTTTATTCTCATAGTGCTGAACTGGATTTGGAATATTTATAAAGGTTTATGATAGAAACTAAACAATTAAACGAACGCATCAGCGATGGTGACAAGGAGCGCGCTGCCAATAGCTATATAATGTCAATAGTGGCTATTATGGCAGGAATGCCTTTGCCTATCATCAATCTACTGGCTACCATATTCTTTCTGGTGGCACATCGCAAAGGCTCTTTTTTTGTGCGTTGGCATTGTTATCAAGCCTTCGTTTCACAACTCTTCTTATTTTTTGTAAACACCACTACTTTCTGGTGGACTGTATCAATAGTATTGGGGAGTAATTTAGTAACTAATGCTTATATTGCTTGGCTGATTATAGCCTTTATCTTTAATGTTTATGAAATTATAGGCACGTTTTATTCTGCCATAAAGATACGCAAGGGCGAACATTTATCGTGGTGGTTTTACGGTGATATTGTGGATTTAATAGTGAAAAAATAATGAATAAAGTAATATCAAGAGGCACTATTTTACTGTGTATTTTCTTTGGCGGTTGGTTTTTACTGCAACAAGTAAACTGGTTGGAGATTTTTAAGATTAACCCGCTGATAAGGAATGAATATGTGAAGAAAATAGAGGTGAAACTGGGTGAAATGATGTTTGAGGACTTCACGAGCAGAAACTCGGTGGTAGACGATAGCCTTGCAGTAGCGACTATCGACAGTATGGTGACCAAAATATGTAATGCTAATAACATCGACCGGAAGGAGCTGAAAGTGTACTTATTAGATAGTGAAGAGGTAAATGCTTTTGCTTTGCCTAATCACCAACTGATGATTTATACAGGACTTGTAAAAAAGACCTCAAGCCCAGAAGCCCTTTGTGGGGTGATTGGGCACGAGCTGGCGCATATTGAAAAGGATCACGTAATGCAGTCGCTTGTAAGAGAATTAGGGATAGGCACTTTGTTTGCTATTATTTCGGGGCGGTCAGACCTTTCGATGATTACAGAAGTAGGCAGAATCGTGTCTTCGAGTGCTTTTAACCGAAATATGGAAAAAGAAGCCGACCTTGTGGGACTTACCTATATACAAAATGCGAAGATAGACCCTAAACCTTTTGCTGAGTTTATAGGGGTGATAGATGATAAAAATACTCCGCCTTCGGCATTTAAATGGGTAAGCACTCACCCTTTCCCAAAGGATAGGAAAGAGTATTTGCTACAAAATATCAGTAAACAGCGAACTAACTACAAGCCTGTTATCTCTTCATCTACTTGGGAGACATTCAAGGAAATCATAGAGGAAGAATAATTATGCGACTCTTAGCTATAGACTACGGAACCAAACGCACAGGCATTGCTGTAACCGACCCTCTGCAAATCATCGCTTCGGGGCTTTGCACAGTAGAAACCCCTACCCTACTGGCTTTCCTAAAACAATACACTGCCGAGGAAGCCGTAGAAGCCTTTGTGATTGGGCAACCTAAACGAATGAACAGTGAGGATTCCAGCGTAGAGGCTGAGATACAAAAGTTTATCAGTAAGTTACAACAGGAGTTTCCAGAGATACCTATCCACCGTCAAGACGAGCGGTTTACCTCCAAACTTGCTTTCCAAACAATGATTGATAGCGGACTTAAAAAGAAACAACGTCAAAACAAAGCATTGATAGATGAAATAAGCGCGACTATTATCCTTCAAAACTTCTTAGATAAACAACATTAAATAATATGACAACTCCTCCTAAAGCTAAACAACGCCCCCATATATTCACCGAATTTGGCAACAAACGCACTGATAATTACTATTGGTTACGCGAGCGCGAAAACCCTGAGGTTATTGCTTATTTAGAAGCCGAAAACGCCTATTATCAGGCGCAAACAGCACACACCAAACCTTTGCAAGAAACGCTCTTTGCCGAAATGAAAAGTCGCATCAAAGAGAACGACAGTTCTGTGCCTTACTTTTACAACGGTTATTGGTATCAAACTCGTTATGAAGAAGGAAAGGATTACCCTATTTATCTGCGCTACAAGGAAACGCTCGATGCTCCAGAAGAAGTGCTTTTCGATTGTAATGTGATGGCTAAAGGCAAAGCCTACTTTCACCTCGATAGCTTTGCCATAAGCGACGACAACCAGTGGGCGGTTTTTGGGGTGGATACTGTATCTCGCCGGCAATATACGTTGCAAATCAAGAATCTCAGCACAGGTGAAATACTGCCCTATAAAATCAAAAATACCAACGGACAAGCGATTTGGGCAGCCGATAGTCGTACCATTTTCTACGTGAAGAACAACCAGCAAACCCTGCGTTCTTTCAAAGTATACCGCCATATTTTAGGTACTGACCCCAAAGACGATGTACTGATTTTCCACGAAAAAGACGATACTTTTGATGTATTCGTCTACCGCGAGAAGTCTCGCAAATACCTTGTGATAGGCAGCGAGAGTACTCTTACATCTGAATATCAAACCTTGAATGCCAATACCCCTCACGAGGCTTTCAAAGTATTCCAACCACGCACACGTGGCTTGGAGTACGATATCGCTCATTATGAGGAGTATTTTTATATTCTCACCAATAAAGACAGTGCGACCAACTTCAAACTGATGCGTACCCCCGAAAGTGCTACAAAATCAGAGCATTGGGAAGAGGTAATAGCCCATCGTCCCGAAGTACGCCTCAACGATATCGAGATTTTTAAAGATTTCTTAGTAGTCGAAGAAGTGTACAACGGCTTAGAACGTATACAAATACGCTCGTGGGATGGCTCAAAAACGCATTACCTCCCCTTTGATAGCGAAACTTATACTGCCTATACTACTCAAAATGTAGATTTCAACACCGAATGGTTGCGCTACAACTACCAATCATTAGCTACCCCTGCCTCTATTATAGAATATAATATGCGCACTGGCGAAGAGCTCCTACTAAAAGAACAAGAAGTATTAGGCGGGAACTTCAACAAAGATAATTATATAGAAGAACGCCTTTGGGCAACTACCCCTGACGGAGTGAAAGTCCCTATTTCGCTCATCTACCGCAAAGACATAGTGAAAAATGGGCAAAATCCTTTGTTACTGTACGGTTATGGATCGTACGGAGTAACCATCAATCCTTATTTTTCTACCACCCGTTTGAGCTTGTTAGACCGCGGTTTTATCTATGCTATTGCACATATCCGCGGAGGAGAGTATTTAGGTCGCCAATGGTATGAAGATGGCAAACTCCTCAAAAAGAAAAACACATTTACCGATTTTATCGCTTGTTCTCAGTTTCTCATCGCCGAAGGCTACACCTCTCCCGAACATCTATTTGCCGAAGGTGGCTCGGCTGGAGGTTTGTTAATGGGTGCCGTAGTGAATATGGCACCACAATTGTATAAAGGCATTATCGCCTCTGTACCTTTTGTAGATGTGGTAACCACAATGCTCGACGACAGTATTCCGCTCACTACGGGCGAATACGACGAGTGGGGGAATCCTAATAACGAGAAATATTACAATTATATGCTCTCCTATTCGCCTTACGACCAAGTGCGAGCCCAAGCCTATCCAGCAATGTACGTGAGTACCGGTTTGCACGACTCACAAGTACAGTACTGGGAGCCCGCCAAATGGGTAGCCAAACTGCGAGAACTCAAAACCGACGACCATCCGCTATATTTAGACACCAATATGGAAGCTGGTCACGGCGGTGCCTCAGGACGCTTTGAAGCCTTAAAAGAAACTGCAAAAGAATACGCTTTTTTATTGGAATTAGAGGAAAATAGATAAACAAAAAAGGAATGTTTGTGTAAACATTCCTTTTTATAAAAGATACTACTCTATTAAAAATAAAATAGCATTTTATTTAATTTTTACTACTCTTCGTAGAAATTAATTTCAGAGAATCCCATCCAATAAGAGGAAGCGTTTTCATCATTAACAAAGTTTCCTACTGATAGACGTATAAGAGGAATAGCTTTTTTAAAGGTTATTACAATATCACCACTACCGTTATAAGTTATAGTTCCTTGATATTGCTCACTTCCTTGTGTCATACCAGCATACGCTGATATATTTTTCACTTGGTTCCCTGATATAGGTTTCAATACTACTGATTTTATAAGTCTTACTTTAGGAAAAGTAAAGTAATAATAAGCGCCATCTCTCACATAAGAATAGGTATTTTCATCTCCATCTAATAGAAATCTTGGAGAGTAATATATGTCTCCATAATAAGAAGCGATAATACCTTTTCTATCTATTATTTTACCTGATGGTTGAGTGCCCACTTCTACATTATCATTTGATGAGACTAACTCTTTAATGTCGAAATTCACAAAGAGTTTGTTATTACTCAATTCTTGTTCATTGCCTGAAGCATCTTTTACTACATATTTGAGAGGTAATGCGTATTCTCCCTTATTAGTAAAAGAATCTTCATTTAGATTGAAAGTAAGTTTTTTGCTTAACGCATCGAAATTATCTTCGGGGAGAGTTCCTTCAACTCCTGCAGGTGCGAGGGTTCTACCACTTAGCACAGCACTATCATCGCGCACTAAGGCTACTTTAAGTTCTGTTGGGAGTTCATAGCTACTCTTTATAGTGAAAGCGACTTCCTTATCACTATTCCCTATATAAACACTACCATTGTAGTAGCCTAAAAGTTTGGAAACAACTTTAGATTCAGCAGTGATTTTTATTTCTTCAGGGAAGACTTTTAGTACAAATACATCTTTTCCTTTAGGAAGTGTAAGACCGCTATCGGTTATTTTTAAGGCGTAAGGCAAAATAACTTTTTTGTTAAAATTAGAGTTATTGCTAATAGTAAGCGTGAAAGTAACAGAAGTTTCACCTTTGCTAAGGGTTTTGGTAGCTTCGCTCAACTGAACAAGGTTAGCATCACCTAATTCAAAACCTGAATAATTAGCTTTTACTTTGTCGTAAGCTGATGCATCGTAAGCAAATGATACTTGAACATCCTTATCATAAGGTTTATCAAGCAATCTTACTTCTACTTCCTTAGTGTAATTTCTATTGATTGTAACATTACCAAAAGAAAGCATTGGCAGTTCGGCCACAGTAGGACGCAAATAGATATAGTTAAGACGAGGGTCATACCCTAATTGGGTACGAATATCATCGTCTTCTATTTTTTTATCAATTTGCCACGTAGTGCTTTCGTTTTTCTCGATAGTAATCTCCTCTTTTTTACAAGAGACTAAAACAGTCAAACAGAGAGCAACTATTAAACTATTGAATATTATTTTTTTCATTGTATTTATTTTTTTAGAGGCTACTCTTTTATAGAATAGTCACATTGTTATTATATTATTCTGTTTCTAAACCTACAGCAGGAAATTTTATATTCTCTTTCCATTCTACAGTAGGTGTAAAGGTTGCTTCATCAATATCGGATACATAAGAAGGACCATCTTGTATTCCATCAGGAGAAGATGCAGTACCTTTTCTATAGATAGTAGTATTGTCATACTTACTCATATCTTTAAAACCTTCTTTTTTGTTGATAGGTAAATAGACTATCAATCCTTTACTATCTGGGTCGGCAGGCAAATATAAACCATCTACGATTTCAGCATCGGTAAGTACTCTGTTCCATACTCTAAATTCACGGAAATAGCGATTAGCAGAGTAAGATGTTTGAGTATTTTCGATATTGATGCGCATACCTGGAGAAACTTTTAAGCTAGGGCGTTGATAGGTTTTGACCAATTTACCATTGATATACAATTTAAGGAAAGAATCCTTGTAAGTAAAGGTGATTTGTACCCATTTTTTTATAGCAATATCAGTAGTTTCTGCCCAGTCGTCGGGGCTATCTCCCCCACCATTTTTCACTTGTATTTTACCAGCATCGATACGAGTATAAGGTAACATTTCGCCTTGGAAAAGCGACATATTTACATTAACTCGATTATAAGCGTGGAATTCTTCAAATAAGAACATCCCTTGTATAGTAAATTCATCACTTCCTTGAACATTGTCGGCTACTTTTACTCCTAAAGCATAACCTTGTTTTATTAAAGCTACTGAAGTTTTAAACGGACGATTAAGGGCTACTACTACATCCTTATTAGAAAGAATAGGCAAAGAGGCAGAAACAATACGTAATGGAATAGCGTATTTAACTCCCATTGGGAAAGTGTTGTCATCCAACGGACGTACTCTCACTCCTACTTGCACAGAGGCTTGCCCTGGTTTCAAAGTAATATTCAAAAGACCATTAGTAGATTTGTTCGCTGTGTTACCTTCTTCATACAATTCGTATTCTGAAGCGGGCAACATTTTGTAATTAGTGGCATTTTTCTCGTTGTATTCGGGAAAAAAGTCGGTAGCAGCAATGGTAATAGTTTCATTGCGTTCTCTTAAGTTAGACATACGCACTTCAAACTTAGTACTACCCGATTCAGTAGATTTAGCAAAGCTCACACTAGCATTGCTGCTATTCATATATACAGCTGAAATACTTCCAAGACTATTATTATTGTTATTGTCTAATTTTTCTTGACAAGCGGTGAGTCCTAAGAATAGAACTACACTCGCTAATTTTATGATTGTATTTTTCATTGCAATAAAATATTAAGGGAGAATAATTGTAGGTTCCTTTTCTTTATATCCTGAGTAATCAGGACGTGGATTAGCTATACGGATAGCTTCACGAGTCCAAGCATAGTGCAAATATTTACGTTTAATATTATTTTCTTCAAGATACTTTCTAAAGTGAGGGTCACTTTCATTAGTTACAGCGTAATCACTTTGTCCGTGGTATGCTGCTAACCCCCATACCTTTCCTGCTCTTACAGCTTTACCTTTACCTATCATTACATTAAATTTACCTGCTTGATAGTTAGCTCCAGCAGAGTTATAATACTTACCACCCAACTCACTTAATACAGGAGTAGACCAACCTGGTGAAGGAGTTTCATCTTCAGAACCATAATTTTGCAAGAAATGCTTGTCAAAATATTTTTCCATAGTTCCTGTTTTGAATATAGAGGCAATGCCTTGTGGAATATCACAACAGAAATAATAACGTTTGGTAAGATAGTTAGCTGGCAAATAAGATTTGAAACTATTAATATACTCAGCTTCTTTAGGGTGAAATCCTGGCGTACTTGCTGTAAATAAAGCTTTAATATTAGCTTCGCGTTCTGCTTGGGTAGTTACTGCTCTATTAGCTCCTATAGGACCAAAGTATTTAGCCATTTCTTTTACGAATTTGGCAATATTCTCGTACTCACCATTAGCTTCTTTTACCATCAAAGGAATTTCTTTTTTGGCAGCTTCTCCTGTAAGAGTGTTATTGTGGTCACCCCCTGTTTCCCAGTCTACATCATAACCATCAAAATCCATAGCGATGATATAGCGCGCTAACTCACGAGCATAGATCTCTGGCCATTGGTTATAGCATTCAGCATAAGGATATTTGTTATGAAAGTCTTGACTACCTGACACTCCTTCTTTGGTAGTGGGTAAGCCTAAACCTACACTTGGAGTTTGCCAACACATCAAGATAGAGCCTCCCTTTTTGTGAAAAACCTCAATATCTTTCTTGTGAAACTCAGTAAGGGTTTCGGGGCGCATATTAGTACCTCCCCAAATAGAAAGCGCTACTATCGAGTCGGGTACAGCTTGTAACCAGCCACGTGCAATGCCTTTTACAGGTTGCCAAGTAGGCCCATCAAACCAAAAATATACCATAGGCACCTGACCGCCAGCTTCACCTGTATTGAGCCACGCTTTTTGTTTGTACTCGCGGAGCTGAGCCCAATAGGCTTCAAGAGCTTTTTTGTTCTCTTCAGTACGTTCGGCTTCAGCGAGCCATTTAGCAGCGTCTCTTTTGTTCTTTAAGTCCTCTAATGCCGCTCTTTCAAAATCTTCGGCATTCGACTCTATTTCTGTCCACTTACTACAGCTTGTAAGTCCGATAGTAAGGGCTAATAGTGTGTATACAAATTTTTTCATCGTATTTTACTTTTAAATTTATTTAGTTTTTTTGTCCCACCATACGTTAGTAGCAGCGTTATCAGTACCACCTAAGAGGCTTTGAGCAGCTGTAACGTTTTCTCTGTTTTGTTTAAATTCATTTTCAGGGAATGGGAAACGACGCATACCGAAATCTTTACCAGAAGCAGGGATATTTTGCACTCCTACATTGGTTCTGTTTAAAGCGGCTGTAAACATACGAGGGTAGCCCGTACGACGCCATTCACTCCAAGACTCGAAACCATTAGGATAGTTAGCGAGGTATTTTTGAGTGATAATTTGCTCTAAATGGTCTTCAGTACTACCGCTGGTGAGCCATTTTTTATCAATAGTGCTCGCTGCACTGATGTTGTAAACAGAGTTTTTAGGGTCGGCATAGTTAGCGGGTTGAGCGCTGCTATTGTAATAGCTTTGCGCTTGAGCAGCAGTTAAACCATTTTCGGCGAAAGATACTTCAATACCTTTTTTGTACAAATTTTCGGCAGTATCGTTAGTATACCATCCTATCAAAGCAGCTTCGGCGAGTAAGAATTGTACTTCGGAAGCGCGCAACCAATAGGTAGGAGTAGTTTGTACTACAGTAGGTACTGAGAAGTTTTTGTAGACAGCTACATCGGTGGTAGGGTCGATACCAGAGCGTACAGCGTAGAAATCGGAGGTTTGAGTATCGGCAGTTGCTTTGGTAAAGTATTTAGCCATACGAGGGTCGTTATATCCTTTTAGATAAGAATAGATAGTCGCCCCCATTTTAAGCTCTCCATAACCTAACATAGTTACCAAGGAATGGTCGAAAATATATTTACTAGAGGTTACTAACTTACCTGCTTGAGAATCGTCTTCAATAAGTCCACCAAGATTCGTAGTAGCTTTGATTACATATTGTTGAGCGAGCGCTTGGTCGGCAAAGCGTACGCGCATTGCTAAGCGCAACATCAATGAATTGGCTAAGCGTATCCATTTAGCAGTATCACCTTGGTAGACAGGGTCGAAGTTTTCTAACACTTTGTTGTTAGCTCCATATTGATTGAGTATGGTTACTGCATCGTCTAATTCTTTTAAGAAAGATTTGTAAACTTTTTCTTGGCTATCGTATTTAGCTTTGATTTTACCAGGTTCCATATCACTATAAGGGATAGGACCAAAGAGGTCGGTAGCGCGATGCATAGCCATTATTTTTACGATTTGTGCTAAAGAATAAGCAGCTTGGCTTGTCAAATCTTTAGGGGTATACACCAATTTACCATTTACAGTTTGGACATTGTGCAAGCGGTTTTTAATCTCAAAATAAGGGTTCATCACTTTTGTAATAAGTGTAGAGAAAGTACCATTGGCACGGAAGTCGGACACATAGTAACTGGTTTGGTTATTACCATTATCCCAGTGATTACGCCCTGGAGAGAAGTAACCTACCCAGTTATCAGTACTCATATTTTGTACTACTTGATAGTCGTTAGCAGGGCCAACACCTACTCCTGTAGGGATCGGGCGTTGTACCAGCTCGGTAAAATATCCACCAGAGGCATAGCCACCACGATTGATATCTTCATCGGTAGGTTGTGTTTTATTAGTATTTACATCGGCAAAATCTTTAGTACAAGCGCCGAGTAATATACCTGATAATGCTACAACTGCTATATTTTTATTGAATATTTTCATTGTTTTGTCGTTTTTGAATTAGAATTTAATTTTCAAGCTCGCACCGTAAGTAGCTGCACTTGGAGTCATAAAAAACTCAGTAGTAGCATAGGTACCTACACCATAAGTAAGTTGAGGGTCGAAAGGAGCTTTGTTGTAAATCATCCAAAGGTTAGTACCAATGGCACCAATTGTTACGCTTTTTACTTTATCCCAGAAGTGTTTACCATCTATAGTATAGTTGAGAGATACTTCTTGGAGGCGTACATTAGTAGCGTCGTAAGAGTAATAACCAGGAAGGTCTTTAATGGTATTGTAGTATTTTTGAGCGTCGTATTTTTTACCGTTCACTACTACCCCACGGTTATCACGAGCATCGGCAGAAGCTTTTGATACTCCATAAGCATCGAGCATAGGTTGTGTACCTGCTAAAACGATACCTCCAAAGCTACCGTTGAACAAGAAGCTCAAATCGATACCTTTATAAGAAAGGGTGTTGCGCCATCCCATTTGGAAATCGGGGGTAGAACGACCTAATTTTACTTCTTGAGTTTTATCAAATTTGTATTGAGAAGCTTCTTCGATAAGATCACCGTTCACATCGCGGAGCAATACACCTCTTACTACAACATCGGACATACTACCTCCTTCGCGCAATACAGTGCTACCTTTGCGCACTTCGGTAATATCAAATAATTCACCTGTGAAAGGATTGTGGTAACCGCGAACTAATTCTTTTATTTCGTTCACATTGCGTGAATAGGTAAGAGTAGAATTCCAGTTGAGTTCTTTGTTAAGGAATTCTTTATTGTAATTTACTGACAACTCAATACCGCGGTTTTCAACGTTACCTGCTTGCAAATAGAAAGAAGAGTAGATAGAAGAAGCGGACAATTGTTGTTCAAAGAATTGATTATAAGTGTTAGATTTGTACAAAGTCAAATCTACTGACAAGCTATTACCGAACAATTTGGTATTTAAACCAGCTTCCCAAGAAGTAGTGCGTTCAGCTTTAAATTCTGGATAAGGATATACCTTATTAGTTTTCAAGCCGTCGGCAGTAAGTTCGTGAGTAATAGTACCTGGAGTAATACCTGTTTTGCTGATAGGAGAACCTACCTCAGTATATGAACCGCGTACTTTCAAATAGTTGATAAACTCAGGCAATTTTGTCATTTGAGAAATCACTGCTGAAAGCCCTACAGAAGGATAGAAGAATGAAGGTTCGGCAGAGTTTACCAGTTGTGAAGACCAGTCGTTACGACCTGTAGCAGAGAGGTATAACATACCTTTATAGCCAAGTTCAGCACTTGCGAATACCGCTACGTTTTTAGCGCGAGAATAGCTCTGACCTGAGCCTCCTCGTTGAGGGTCGAAGTTAGTTGTTGAGAAGAGGTTAGGCAAACGGAACAACACGCCTCTTGCTGAAAGACCTGTGCTATAACGGTCGTTATAACTTGAACCTACGTTAGCTGTTAAAGAGAATTTTTCGCCAAAGTTTTTATTGACGTTAAACATTATATCGGCATAAGTTTGCTCATCTTTAGTTTGGGTATTAGCATAAGAACCGTTGTTGTTAGGCCCCCATTCAGTTTTCCAACCGATTAAGAAGTTGGTAGTGCTGGCATATAGTTTTTCTTCAGCAGTACCGTAGTCGTTATCTAAACGCACACGCCCTGTAACATTCAACCAATCGAGGATATCGTATTTCAAAGAAGCCGACATCATATAGCGTTTCTTGTTGTTCAAAAAGAGTTCTCGGTTCGCCACCCAATAAGGATTTTCGGAGAAGTAACTGTCAACTCTATCAGAATAAGGTTGGTATCTTTCATAAATACCTCTTGAAGGGTTGTAGCGTTCATAAGCTTGTACATCGCGATAATCCATACTGCGTGGCATTAAATACAAACCTACTAAGGGGTTGAAATAACCACCTCCCGCCATCATATTACGGCTACCTTGGCGGATAAAGTTACCACTTACATCTAAGTGCAATTTATCTTTAGCAAAATTAGCAGTATTGCGCACCCCTACATTGTAACGATAGTAAGCATTGTTAGGAATGAGACCTTCGGCATTGGTTTGTGCAGCCGATACAAAAGTTTGGTTTTGAGCGTTCCCTGTAGAGAAGGTAACAGAGTTCATAAAGTTTGTACCTGTATTGAAGAATTTACGAGGTTCGAAAGTAGAAGGTGTTGCTAATTTAGCACCCCAGCTTTTATCTCCATTGCTACCATAAGTATTTTGGAATTCAGGTAATAATATAGGAGTCATCAACTCTACACTGCTAGATAGGTTTACTTCAGTTTTACCCTCTTTACCTTTTTTAGTGTTGATAAGGATTACCCCGTTGGCAGCTTCACTACCGTACAAAGCTGCTGCCGAAGGACCTGTAAGTACGTTGATACTTTCGATATCCTCAGGGTTGATATCTGAAATACCTTCTCCTCCACCTGGGCGACCGAAGTTATTACCTCCGCCATCACTTTGTTTGTTGAAGAGTGGCACCCCATCAATTACATAGAGCACACCGTTATTACCGTCCAATGATTTGAGACCGCGCATTACCACTTTGGTAGAACCACCTACCCCAGAAGAACTACGTTGGATATTCACCCCCGCTACTTTACCGTTGAGGCTATTTACCACGTTCACGTCTTTCACTTTGGTAAGTTCTTCCGACTTCACTTGTTGTACGTTATAACTCAAGGCTTTTTCTTGGCGTTTGATACCCAAAGCGGTTACCACTACTTCACCAAGTTGTTGTGCTTCTTCTTGTAACACCACATCTAAAGTAAGAGTACCGCTCGCTTTCGTAACTTTTCTTTGGAGAGTACTATACCCCAAGAAGCTGTACTCAATAGTTTCATTGGCAGCTGCTTGTAGTTCATACTTCCCGTCAAAGTCAGTTGAAACACCACGTGTTGTACCTTTAATCACAACACTTACACCTGGCAGTGGCATACCATCACTGCCTGTAACCGTACCAGTTACTTTCGTTTGTGCCATTAGCGCACCGCTAAACAATGCAAAAACGAACATTAGCATTGATATTTTTACTTTCATTACTTTATTGAATAAATTAATTTGGGCGCAAAATTAGGAATATTTTAACATAGCGCAAATTTTTTACCTTATTTTTTTTCTTTTTTTTCTCTTTTTCTTTATTTCAAAAACATATATTATTGATAATCAAATAGAATCAAAAGTACTAATTTTATATTTTTCTCCTTCAAAAATCTTCAAAGATTAAAAAAGACTCCTATTTTCGCTTATTTTATTAAAGAGACACTCATCTTATATAGCTACTTTTTAAATATATTTAATTATTACGGTTAAAATAGTTTACACATTAACTTAAAATCTTTTTTCTAAATCAACACTCCATTCTTAATATTTTCTTAAAACAAATGTTAAAGTCTTCTCCCCTTCATCTCAGCGTCATTTCATCACTCCCTTTCAAAATCGCAAACCACTATTCTTCTCCCCTTTTCCCGACCATACACCTTACCAAAGTTTCTAATTGCTTTTCGTACTACAACCTTTTACAAAGTCAAAAACTACCAATAATACTCTTTTTATCTCTACCTTATCTTTAACTCAGCTTCACTTTTTCTTCGTTCATTCTTCGTCTTTGCATCGCTACAATTCCCCTTTTGGAGGTAGCCAGCGATAGCTGGGTATGTGTAAGGAGGAGGTTACCTTTGTCTTTTCTATATCTGTCCGTGTAACTCACTCTGTCTTTTATTCATTATAGACCCACTGTAGACCCACTGTAGACCCACTGTAGACCCACTGTAGACCCACTCATTATTCAATTATTCTATAAGCTTTGTACAATCCTCCCCCAATTCCACCATTAACCACTAACCACCAACCATTAATCATTGACCATTAATTCAAAAATTTGTTCATTTGCTAATTATTTTCTACTTTTGCCTACTGATAACTAATACTTGTAATCATAATAATGAATAAAAATGCTGTATTAGGGTGGGCAACCCTCATAATGATAGTAGTAGGCTTAGGGCTTATCGCCTTAGGAGCCTTCAAATACAACGAAGTAGCAGGCTTTGGATTCGGAGCGGTAGGCATTGGCTTTTTCGCTATTGCTTGGGTATTCAACGCCCTCAAAGGAAGAGTATGACAATTTAATAATTTATTAATGTGATAATTAGCAAATGTACATACCCTACTCATTTGCTAATTTACTAATTTGCTAATTAAAAAATTATGAATATACCAGAACAATTTCAAGTAAAACCCTTTCGCCAAGACACTTACCTTATCGATGGCGAACTCCGTGAGTGGAAAGGTGAGTTCACCAATATCTATTCCACTATTTCTTCTACTGAAAAGTATGAACGCACCCTCTTGGGTAGCGTGCCTTCGTTAGGCAAAGCTGATGCTTTAGAAGCCCTTCATTCGGCTACTGAGGCTTATAACAAAGGTAAAGGTTTATGGCCTACAATGAAAGTAAAAGACCGTATCTCCGCAATGCTTAAATTTGTAAAACAAATGGAAAAGCAACGCGATGAAGTCGTAAAACTGATGATGTGGGAAATCGGCAAAAACCTGGACGACTCGCGTAAGGAATTTGATCGTACCGTAGAGTACATCTACGACACTATCAATGCTTATAAAGAACTCGACAACCAGTCGTCTAAGTTCGTACAACGTGATGGAGTCTATGCCCTTATTCGTCGTGGCCCCTTAGGGGTTGTACTCTGTTTAGGCCCTTATAACTACCCACTGAATGAAACCTTTGCACTGATTATCCCTGCGCTTATTATGGGCAACACAGTGATTTTTAAGCCCGCTAAACACGGGGTATTACTCTTCACACCTCTATTGGAAGCCTTCCAAAACTCCTTCCCTCGTGGGGTGATCAATATTCTTTACGGACGCGGTCGCACCGTTGCACCACCCATTATGGAGAGTGGTAAGGTAGATGTATTGGCACTCATAGGCAACAGCAAGACAGCTATTGCACTGCAAGACCAGCACCCTAAGAAAAACCGCTTGCGCCTTGTCTTTGGGTTGGAAGCTAAAAACCCTGGGGTAATACTTCCTGACGCCAATCTTGATTTGGCAGTAAACGAATGCGTGAAAGGAGCTTTGTCTTTCAACGGACAGCGTTGTACAGCACTAAAAATCCTCTACGTGCACGCCAAGATAAAAGATGAGTTTCTCAAGCGTTTCGCCGAAAAGGTAGATGCGCTCAAGTTCGGTAATCCGTGGGACGAAAAAGTAGCTCTCACTCCCCTACCCGAGGTCGATAAACCTGCTTTCTTACAGGAACTCATAGATGATGCTCTTGCCAAAGGCGCTACTATTCAGAATAAAAAAGGTGGTCAGCGCACTGATAACTTCATCTTCCCTGCGGTACTTTATCCCGTTACCAAGGAAATGCGAGTGTATAACGAAGAGCAGTTTGGTCCCCTTATTCCAGTAAAACCGTTCTCCAATATCAACGAGATTATAGATGAGATTTCCGATTCTAAATACGGACAGCAAATCAGTCTGTTTGGCGAAGACCCACACGAGCTCTCCCCTCTCATCGATATGTTGGTGAATATGCTCTGCCGTGTGAACCTCAACAGCTTGTGTCAGCGAGGCCCCGATGTATTCCCTTTCACTGGTAGAAAAGACTCTGCTGTGGGTACCCTAAGCGTACACGATGCCTTGCGCTCGTTCTCTATCCGCACTTTTGTATCGTTCCAAAACAACGACTACAACGACAGGATAGTAGAGAACCTCCTCCGCACCGGCGCTTCTAACTTCATCAACACCGATTTCATTTTATAAAGTATATTTATAAGGTATATAAAAAAGCAGGTTGCTAATTAGCAACCTGCTTTTTTTTCCGTGACCGCAAGAGGAGTCGAACCTCCAACCTTCAGAACCGGAATCTGATATTCTATCCAGTTGAACTATGCGGCCTCTTTTAAACTATATATTACTAAGACAATAATCTCTTTACAATCTCCGAAATGAGCTTGCCATCAGCTTTGCCTGCCAATTGTTTGGTGGCTACACCCATTACCTTGCCCATATCCTTAGGCGTAGTAGCGCCCACTTGGTTAATAATCCCTCTCAGAGCAGTTTCTACTTCTGCTTCACTGAGTTGAGCCGGTAAGAACTTCTCTATCACCGCCATTTGGGCTAATTCAGGCTCAGCTAAGTCATTCCTACCTTGCTGTGTGTACAAAGCCGCACTGTCCTTGCGCTGTTTTACTAATTTTTGCAACAGTTTAAGCTCATCAGCTTCCGAAAGTTCTTCGGCAGCCCCTGCTTCTGTTTTGGCTAACAAAATAGCCGATTTAATAGCTCTCAACGATTCTAATGCCACTGTGTCCTTGGCTTTCATCGCTTCTTTGAGAGCCTCCATTACTTTAGTTTGTAAACTCATAATTTTTCAGTGTTTTGTGGGGCAAAAGTAATGCTATATTTATAAACTGCCAACTTTTACCTCTATTTTTTATTTCCAACGGAGGCTTTCCATTATCCTCCTCACATCTTTTTCTAAATAATTACTCGCAGGTTGTACCGAATCGTAATTAGGAACCACCCTAAAATACACCGAACCTGATATAAAATGACGCACACTATCGGTAGCGTAAAACTGTGCTTGCGAAGCTGCATTGCCATACACTTGGTAAAACATACCGTATACTTTGGTCGTATCGTTCACAAACGCTGTCGAAACAATATTATCTGCCTTAATCGTATGGTCATAAGTAAACTTCTGTGCATCACTCAGCAACTGACGAATATTGCCATTCACATTTTTATAAGTGAGATAAACCGTAGCCTTCATCGCAGGATATTCTATATTAACATCACACGAATGGGGCTTGTACTTCAATTCCGATAGCGTATTTACCTCAAAAGTAAACGGACAATTAGGCAATTCAGTTACTTTCTGATACGATGCTTGCGGGTATTCCAATCGCAATACCCCCTTAGGCTTAGGCAATATATCAGTACCACAAGCTACTAACAATAGCACTACACTACTCAACAGACTATAAATAAGTTTTTTCATACATCACACTAATACCAAAAAACCTCAGCCACTTATGCTAAGGTTTTTCAGTGTAAAAAAGTTTTTATAATGGGTGAAAAATTATTCTACAGGTTTTTCTTCTGCTTTTACTTCTTTTTTCTCACCGCCTTTTTCGTGGCAAGACTTTTTGCCATCTTTCTTACCGTCTTTTTTGCAACAAGATTTCTTTTTGCCATCTTTATTGCACTCTTTTTTCTCGCCGTCTTTATCGCAAGATTTCTTCACTTTCACTCCTCCGTTACCATCTTGGTCTACGATAAGGCTTTTAGCGATTTGATTTACATTAAGGGTCATAGCCCCTACATTAGTACTAAATGCAAACATTACAAATGCTGCAACAATTAATTTAAAAGTGTTCTTCATACAATTTTATATTTAGTTATTAATTTTCTGTTTATCAATATATTTCCATTCTTATCCCAACATCGCATACCCCATTGTAGCAACGCCTATTTCCACATTAGGTACGGTTTTCAGTAGCTCATAACAGTTTGTGAGCGTAGCTCCTGTGGTCACCACATCATCTACCAAAAGCACCTTCTTGCCTTCTATTCTATGAGTGTTTTGAAGAGAAAATATATGTTCACTCTCCTTCAAACGTCGCCACACTACTTTTCGGGTTTGCGTAGTATTAGCTTCAATTTTCACCAATACATCATCTATATAATCGATGTGTAATACCGAAGCCAATGTCCTGCCAAACAAGGCGACTTGGTTGTATCCTCGCTTGCGTTCTTTACTTTTGTGTAAAGGCACAGGCAACACCACCTCAGCCTGCTGAAATAGGGGCACATTCTTTATCTTTTCACCGAGCCATTGCCCTAACCACTCCCCTATCTGCTCTTCTCCTTTGTACTTCAAAAGATGTATCAAATGTTGTGCCATATTGTCCTTTTTAAAGTAAAATAATGCAGTAGCCGCAAACACTTCGCACTCTTCTGTTAGTCGCTGGGTAAACAAATTTTCCGCCTGCAAATGAAAGTTCGTTTCTTCCAACTTTTCTCTACAATTTACACACAAAAAATGCTCGCCTGTAACCAATAATTTTCCACAACCCCTGCAATAAGCAGGTGATAACACCGAAAGTATATCCGATAAAATCATAATTCTTTTAGCTAATAGGTCGTTAATAGCTTCCTCTTAAATCCGCCTCCTCTCCTTCCGTTCTTCGTTCTTTGTTCGTTCATCGTTCGTCTTTTGTTCATTATCTGCCCGTGCGGCTCGCACCTGCCCGTGTGGCTCGCACCGTTGTTTATTGGTTTATATGTATGAACTTTGCCAAAGTTTGAAACTTTGGCAAAGTTGAAATCCACTAATAACCTTCTTTTTATCTCTGCCTTAGCTTCAACTTTCCTCCTACTTAGGTTCGTTGTTCCTTCGTTCATCGTTCGTCTTTTGTTCGTTGTAGACCCACTGTAGAGCCACTGTAGACCCACTGTAGAGCCACTGTAGAGCCACTGTAGACCCACTGTAGACCCACTGTAGACCCACTCTTTGTCCATCTGTCCTATAAGCTTTGTATAATCCTCTCCCAATTTCACTATTAACCATTAATGATTAACCACTAACCATTAATCTAAAACTTTTTCGGCAAAGATACTCCTTTTTCCAAAAAATAATAGTACCTTTGTCCAATTATTTTTGATCTGAAACAAAACTTAATCTATTTTTACAACTGAAAATCAATTGAATATATGGCAAATACAGACGATCAATTCAAAAAAGTTATTGCTCACGCCAAAGAATATGGCTTTATTTTCCCTTCAAGTGAAATCTACGACGGTCTTGGTGCCGTGTACGATTATGGTCAAAATGGCGTTGAACTAAAAAAGAATATCCGCGAATATTGGTGGCGCGCAATGGTGCAGATGAACGAGAATATTGTGGGTATCGATGCTGCTATCTTTATGCACCCTACTACGTGGAAGGCTTCTGGGCACGTCGATGCTTTCAACGACCCTCTTATCGATAACAAAGACTCTAAAAAACGCTACCGCGCCGATGTGCTCGTAGAAGATTATGTCGCTAAACTCGACGATAAGATTGAAAAAGAAATCGCTAAAGCTCAAAAACGCTTCGGCGATGCTTTCGACCGCGAGCAGTTTATAACTACCAATCCTCGTGTGTTAGAATACAAAAAACGTGGCGAAGAAATATTACACCGCTTGGGTAAATCGCTTGAAAAAGAAGACCTCGCCGATGTAAAAGCCCTTATTGAAGAACTCGAAATTGCCGACCCCGAAACAGGTTCACGCAACTGGACAGATGTAAAGCAGTTCAACCTAATGTTCGGCACCAAAATCGGCGCCTCTGCCGATGCCTCTATGGATTTATACCTACGTCCCGAAACCGCTCAGGGTATTTTCGTTAACTTCCTAAACGTGCAAAAATCCGGACGTATGAAAATTCCTTTTGGTATCGCCCAAACGGGTAAAGCCTTCCGCAACGAGATTGTGGCACGTCAGTTTATTTTCCGTATGCGCGAGTTCGAACAAATGGAAATGCAATTCTTCATCAAACCAGGTACCCAACAACAATGGTATGAGTACTGGAAAGAAACCCGCCTCAAATGGCACCTTTCGTTAGGAATGGGAGAGGAAAACTATCGCTACCACCCACACGAAAAGCTCGCCCACTACGCCGATGCTGCTTGCGATATCGAGTTCCGTTTTCCTTTTGGTTTCAAAGAATTAGAAGGTATCCACTCTCGTACTAATTTCGACCTCGGTAACCACGAAAAGTATTCAGGCAAAAAAATGCAATACTTCGACCCCGAAGAAAACAAGAGCTATACTCCTTACGTACTCGAAACCTCTATCGGGCTCGACCGTATGTTCCTTGCAGTATTCTCCAACTCATTGCAAGAAGAAGCATTAGAAGGAGGAGATACTCGCACCGTATTGCGTTTGCCTTTTGTGTTGGCACCTACCAAAGTAGCCGTATTGCCATTGCTCAAAAAAGACGGACTTCCAGAAGTTGCCGAGCAAATAGTAAATGAGCTAAAATACGATTTCAATGTAGCTTACGACGAAAAAGATGCAGTAGGTCGCCGTTATCGTCGCCAAGATGCGGTAGGTACACCTTTCTGCGTAACCGTCGATCACCAAACTTTGGAAGACAACACCGTTACCTTACGCCACCGCGACACTATGGAGCAAGTGCGCATTGCCATTCCCGAATTGCGTAACACTATTGCCAAAGAAGTGGATATGCGCAATTGGCTTCACAAATTAGATACGAAGTAAGAGATAAGAGGTAAGAAAATGACTGAAACTCCAACAATCAAACGTCCCGTGCCCATAGACGAAGAAGTGTTGTGGGATAAAACCACTACCCTGATGAGTCGTACCAACAAGCACGGACATATAATGGAAACCAATAAGGCATTTCAGGAAGTATCAGGCTATACTGAGGCTGAGTTGTATGACCAGCCTCATAGCCTTATCCGCCACCCCGATATGCCCAAGGTAGTTTTCAAAATACTGTGGGAAAACCTCAAAGGGCATAATAATTTCCACGCTATCATCAAGAATCTCTCTAAAAGCGGGCGCTTTTACTGGGTGATTACTAATTTTGAAATAGTACGCAATGAGCAAGATGAGATTACTGCCTTTGTATCACACCGCAAAGCTTTGCCTAAAGCACTTATCAGCGAGCATATAGTCCCTTTGTACGAACGTCTTTTAAAGATAGAAAAAGCCAATGGTTTGGAAGTAAGTGAACGCTATTTCAACGGCTTTTTAGAAGACCGTAAAACTACCTACGATGCTTTCATTCGGCAATTGCTCAAAGAAAACGCCGAAGAAATCAAAGCCTTCTACAACAACGAAAACACCGATAGCTTTTTAACAGAACTCATTCGATGAAATACTTTTTACTATCCTTTCTCCTTTTCTCCCTATATCCTGTTACAGCACAGGAAAACGACTCTATTCCACAAACTACATTGGATAGCATTGCAAATGCTTTGCAAGGCTCACACCCATCTGAAGCAGATTTATCAGGCAAACAATATAAAATCAATGATAATCTAACCTATGTATACCAAAAACCGCGTTTTGTAGATATCTTCAACAAGATACCACGCAACATAGGTAAATCGGCGGTCGAGATGGTGTCTAAACCGAACTATCCTTACGGATTAGCAGCTATTGGTGCTACTGCGGCACTTATCCCTGCTGACCCTTGGCTCATTAGAGAGAGTAGAAATTTGGGAGAGAATTTAGGTCTAAATGAAGCACATACCTATAAGAAGTTAGGTTTTTTGAAGATTATTCCCGCCGATGTAAACTCAGCAATGTACTTTATTGGCAATGGTACGACTTTTATTATCATTAGTGGGGGAATGGCTACTTATGGTCTTATCACAGGTGATTATCGCGCCAAAAGTACTGCTATGCAGATATTAGAAAGCATTATCGTATCGGGGGCATTTGTACAACCTATCAAGCGACTCACAGGGCGCGAGAGTCCGTTTATAACGGCAGACGACGGGCGTTGGCACAGTCAGTGGACGTTTGCTCCCAGCTTTAAAGCTTACCAAGAGGATACCCCTATGTATGACGCTATGCCCTCTGGACACCTCACTACTGCAATGTCAGCACTCACAGTGATTGCCGAAAACTACCCCGACTACAAATGGATAAAGCCCGTAGGTTACACAGCTTTAGGTTTGATGTGCTACGAGATGATGCAAAGTAAAGTACACTGGGCTTCCGATTACCCTATTGCCCTATTTGTGGGCTATATCACCGGTAAAACGATTGCTAACAGACGCATCACCAAAATAAGAAAAGAAGAAACTTTTTTAGTTAATAAAGTAAAATATAGTTGGGAATTCTGTACCTCCAACACTTGGGAAGGATATCAGCTACTTGGAGTAAATATTAAATTTAAGTAAAGAAGATTATTGACTTACCTCTTCTAAATGGACGACTTCTACACCTGCTTTTTCGAGAAAAGCTAACCCTTCGTTGTCGCGATAGCCTTCCTTATACACCACCCGCTTAATCCCCGATTGGTAGATAAGCTTACTGCACTCTTTGCAAGGTGACATTGTGATATAGAGCGTCGCTCCTTCTGACGATTGAGTAGACGAAGCTACTTTCATTATCGCATTAGCTTCGGCGTGAAGTACATACCAATGGGTATTGCCTTCTTCATCTTCACAACAGTTATCAAAACCAGTAGGCGTACCATTATAACCGTCAGAAATAATCATACGGTCTTTTACTATTATAGCTCCTACTTGCTTGCGCTGTGAATAAGACAATTTTGCCCATTCCATCGCCATACGCATATAAGCTTTGTCATAACGCAATTGCTTTTCTCGCTGTTGTTTCGTCATCTCGTAATTGTTTTTTAAGAAGTGCTACCGAAGAAAACTTTCGTTCTTCACGTAGGTATTTTACAAAATATATTGTGAATTCACGGTCGTAAAGGTCGCCGTTGAAGTCAAAGAAATACACCTCGATAGAAGCCCCTTTGCCTTCGATAGTAGGGTTCTTGCCAATGCTCATCATTCCATATACTTTTCGTCCGCCAATGTAGCTATACACGGCATATACGCCATCTTTGGGAATGAGTTTGTAGTCCTCAGTTACTTGTATATTAGCCGTAGGGTAGCCTAAGGTACGCCCCAATTTGAGTCCGTGTACCACCGTGCCTGTAAGGCTGTAAGGAGTCCCGAGGTAATGCTCAGCAGTAGTCACGTCGCCTTTATTCAACGCTTCTCTGATTTTGGTGGAACTCACCGACACTTCATCTACTTCTTGCACCGATATTTCTTCTACAGCAAATCCATACTTTTCGCCAAATAAACGCATATCGTTTATATTTGCGGTACGATTGCGCCCAAAACGGTGGTCGTAACCAATAATCACCTTTTTTACATTGAGGTGCTGTACCAAAATAGTACTTACGAACTCCTCGGCAGTAAGTTGAGCAAAAGCCTCATTAAAAGGTTGCACCACGAGCAAATCGACGCCTAATTGCTGGAGCAGTTGCTTTTTCTCTTCCAAAGTGTGGATGAGTTTCAAACTTTTGTCGTGTTGCACTACCATTCGCGGATGCGGAAAGAAAGTGAATATTGTTGCTAAAAGTCCTTCTTGGCGAGCTGTTGTTACTACCCTTTCAATGATTTTCTGATGTCCCAAATGCACACCATCGAACGTGCCTATGGTGAGCACCGTAGGTTGGTGGGTAGAAAAAGTAGTAATATCGGTTATTTCTCTCACTTATTGTAGAACTTATTGTAAATATCTATATATTTTTCTTTGATAACGCGTCGTTTAAGTTTGAGGGTAGGGGTGAGATGACCGCCGTCTATCGTCCATTCATCGGGGGTGAAATCAAAAAGTTTTACTTGTTCCCACTTGCCTAAATGATTGTTTACCTTTTCTACCTCTTTCGCAATACGGTCGTGAACGGCTTGATTTTGTATAATCTCTTCGTTGGTCTTTCCTAATTTCACTTTATGACGGCGTGCCCATTCTTTTACAAACGGGAAATTAAGCTGAATAATAGCAGCTGGCATCTTTTCACCTTCGCCTACTACCATTACATTCTCGATGAAACGAGAGAGTTTCAATTGGTTTTCTATTAGCTGAGGCGATACGTATTTACCGCCTGAAGTTTTGAAGATTTCCTTCTTGCGGTCGGTGATTTTAAGGAAGCCATCAGCATCAAGCTCGCCTATATCGCCTGTGTGGAAGAAACCATCGGTGATGTTTTGATCTGTTTGCTCGGGGTCTTTATAGTAGCCTAACATTACGTTCTCGCCTTTCACGAGTATTTCACCGTCTTCGGCGATTTTTACATCTATATTCACAATAGGTTTTCCTACGGTACCTATTTTCCAATATCTACCCGATTCACGGTTTACTGCAATAACGGGAGCGGTTTCGGTAAGACCATAACCTTCCATTATTTTGAGTCCTGCGGCAGAAAACACTTTCGCCAAACGCGGTGAGAGGGCAGCACTACCTGAGACAATCATCTGTATGCGTCCGCCTAAGGCTTCACGCCATTTACTAAAAATGAGTTTGCGTGCTAATTTTAGCTTAAACTGATACCAAGCGCCATTAGCTCCATAAGGTTCGTACTTGAAGCCCAAATTGAGTGCCCAAAAGAAGAGTTTGCGTTTAATACCTTTGAGTTCAGTGCCTTTCGTAAAGATTTTGTCGTAAATCTTCTCTATGAGTCGGGGTACTACTGTAATGATATGCGGTTTTACCTCACGCAAGTTATCACTGATTTTATCGAGAGATTCGGCAAAATAAATGCTTAGACAATCGTACTGATACAAATAGGTGAGCATACGCTCAAACACGTGACACACAGGCAAAAAGCTGAGTGCTGTAGAGCCTTCGGTAATAGGCAAACGGTCTTGGCAGTTCAGTATGTTAGAGATGATATTCCAGTGAGAGAGCATTACCCCTTTTGGGCGGCTGGTAGTGCCCGAAGTGTAGATGATAGTAGCTAAATCGTCTTTTTGTATGCTATCTTTGCGTACCTCCACTTCAGCTTGATTGCTCTCATCGGCGCCTAAATCAAGAATTTCTTGCCAATGGTGGGCATAAGGTACATCGTTGAAGGTAAAAATAGTTTTTAGATGAGGCAATTTATCTTGGATAGAAGAGATTTTCTCCCATAGTTCTTTATCGGAAACGACACAGTATTTACATTCCGAATGGTTGAGAATATACTCGAAATCCTCTAAGTTGATAGTGGGATAGATAGGTACATTCTGTGCGCCTACTTGTAAAATCCCGATGTCGAGCACGTGCCATTCGGTGCGATTAGTACTTGAAATGACCGCTATTTTATCATTTTTTTCAATGCCTAAGCGCAATAAGCCTCGGCTTACGGTATTTACTTTTTGGATATATTCAGCGGTAGAGGTTTTTGCCCACTCACCGTTGTATTTGGTAGCAAAAGCGACCTCTAAAGGATGTTTAGATTGTTGATAATAAGGTATATCGAATAAACGATTTACGGTATTCATTGGTTTAAATTTTTGTTACAGAGGGCAAAAGTAATAAATAATTACGAAATACGAAATACGAATGACGAAAAAAGGGAAAAACTTTATTTTTCTGGAAAAAAATTGTCTTTTATCATTTGTAATTTACAATTAATTCATACTTTTGCACCAAATAAAAACAATTGAGATATAGAAGAATAGAAAAATACACATAAGATTTAAAGAGAAAGTTGTTAATATTCCTTTTAAAAAGAATCTGGTAAATTCAATAAAAAAGCAGAGGTGAATTAACAAATAGTTTCTCGCCCCACAAGGGCGTGAACTGTTTTTGTTACATACCTGTTTTTGGGCATACCAGAGCCTTTTTAAAGTGTGAACAAAACATTCACGCTTTTTTTATGCTCTAAAAGTTGCCCTTACTCATATCGTAACATTAAAATTAAATCAATAACAAATGAAAAAAATCGTTTTATTCAGTGCTTTGGCACTACTGTTAGCGAGTTGTGGAGGTACAAGAGAGTTATCACACAATGTAAACAACCATACTACTCAAGTGGTATTGGCTAAAAATAACTTTAAAGTAGTAGAACACGTGAAAGGAGAAGCTTCTAATCAATATTTTCTTATTGTAGGAGGTGGAAGACGTGGCTTGGTAGAAAAAGCAAGAGCTAAAATGCTTCAAAATGCCAATTTGGTAGGCTCTTCAAGAGCGGTTATCAATGAAACTGTAGAAATACATTCTTTCTTTTTCTGGTTTGGTATGCAATACACAGTAACTGTTTCAGCTGACGTAATCGAATTTACTGAATAGTAAAACACAAAAAAGAAGCTGTTCAAAAAGTTTTATTTTTATAGGGGCGTTTACAAGCGCCCCTATAAATGTAATGTCAATGAGATTGACTATCAATGATTTCAACTTTGAAAAAGTCATAGCAAGACAAGGTGCGAGCTACACGGGAGACGAAAACTTTGGCAAGGTATAACGGCAGTAAGATAAACGAAGAGTGGCTCTACAGTGGCTCTACAGTGGCTCTACAACGAACAAAAGACGAACCTAAATAGGAAGTAAGTTAAAGCTAAGATAAAACTAAAAAGAAGGTAGTTAAGGGATTTCTATTTTGGTAAGGGGCGTAGCGCGAAGAGCGGTTAGAAACTTTGGCAAGGTATATAGTACAAAAGCAAATAAAAAAGAGAATTTTGTTATATCGAGCTCACTTCAAACAAAAAAAGAGTCAATTTGTAAGTATACAAATTGACTCTTTTTTTAATTGAGAAATTAGGAAATTACCAAATTATTCTACGGTTACTGATTTGGCTAAATTACGAGGTTGATCGACATTGCAACCGCGCTTGATAGCGATATAATAGGACAGCAACTGCAAAGGTACTGAAGCTAAAATAGGGGTAAGCGCCTCACTGATTTCGGGTATTTCAATCACGTGGTTTGCTAAGCCCGCCATTTGGGTATCGCCTTCGGTTACTACGGCTATAATTTTACCTTTGCGCGCCTTTATCTCTTGTGCATTAGAAACTACCTTATCATAATGTCCTTTAGACGGTGCGATGAATATCACCGGCATATTCTCATCGATAAGGGCGATAGGTCCGTGTTTCATCTCAGCAGCTGGATAGCCTTCGGCGTGAATATAGGATATTTCTTTGAGTTTTAAAGCCCCTTCCAAAGCGGTAGGGAAGTTAAAACCACGACCTAAATACAAGCAATTGGTAGCTGTTTTATAGCTTTCGGCTATCTCGGCTATCTTGTGATCGACTGTTTTGATAGTGGTTTCGAGCAACTGAGGCACACGTTCTAATTCCTTGCAAAGACGGTGATAGGTTTCCGAACTGAGGGTACCCTTCTTATGTCCTAAATGCAAAGCGATAAGGGTAAGCACCGTGAGTTGGGTGGTAAAGGCTTTGGTAGAAGCTACCCCTATTTCAGGACCTGCGTGAGTGTAAGTGCCTGAATGGGTGATACGCGCAATTGATGAACCTACCACATTGCAAATACCGTAGATAAAAGCCCCTTTTTCTTTCGCTAATTTGAGGGCTGCTAAGGTATCGGCGGTCTCGCCTGATTGTGAAATAGCAATGACGATATCCCCCTTATTGATAATCGGATTGCGATAACGGAACTCTGAGGCGTACTCTACTTCTACAGGAATGCGCGCGTATTCTTCTAACAGATATTCACCTACCAAGCCTGCGTGCCACGAAGTCCCACACGCTACAATAACGATGCGTTTGGCATTGAGGAAGGTCTCTAAATGATTATCTATTCCTGATAGTTTGGTAGAGTGGTTGGGCAAGAGGCGACCGCGCATCGTGTCTTGGATAGACTTAGGCTGCTCGTAGATTTCTTTGAGCATAAAATGGTCGTATCCGCCTTTTTCAATGGCTTCGAGGTTGAGTTTGAGTTGTTGTACAAACGGACTCACCTGCTCGTTACTGTCTATTTTAATCACTTTCAACGGTTTGTTGAGGTGAATGGTAGCCATTTCGCCATCTTCTAAATACACAGCATTTTGGGTATACTCTATAAAAGGAGAGGCATCGGAAGCGATGAAGAACTCTCCATCACCTACCCCTATTACCAACGGACTACCCAAGCGAGCTACTACTATTTCCTCAGGTTTACTTTCCTCCATTACAGCAATGGCAAAAGCACCCACCACCTCGTTGAGTGCATAGCGCACGGCAGTCTCTAAATTGACGTTTTCTTTTTCTTTGAAGTATTCGATGAAGTTTACTAATACCTCGGTATCAGTATCAGAATGAAATACAAACCCCTCTTTGATAAGGTTTTGCTTGATACTTTCATAATTCTCAATAATACCGTTGTGTACAATGGCTATTTTGCCAGAATTAGAGCGGTGAGGATGCGAATTAATATCGTTAGGCACTCCGTGAGTAGCCCAACGGGTATGCCCCATACCGCAACCATAAGTAGGAACATTTTCCCCTGCTTTGGCTACCAAATCGGATACTTTGCCCTTGGTTTTTTCTCCGTAAAACTGGTCAGCGTTTAAGATAAAACCTGCGCTGTCATATCCGCGATACTCTAAGCGTTTTAACCCATCAATCACGATGGGAAAGGCGGCGCGTTTGCCTAAATAACCTACAATTCCACACATATTTTTAAGTTCTTTTATTATTTATTAATTTATACTCTTACACTTTCGGGCACTAATACGGTATAATCACCGTGATTGCGAATGACATCGCGCACAATAGACGATGATATAAACGAAGTTCGCGCTGCCGTAAGTAAAAAGACAGTTTCTATTTGAGATAATTTGCGGTTAGTGTGTGCAATAGCTTTCTCAAACTCAAAGTCGGCTGGGTTGCGCAAACCTCTGAGGATGAACTGAGCATCGATTTCTTTGCAGAAGTCTACCGTAAGTCCTTGGTAAGTAGTAACTTTTACTTTGGGTTCATCGGCAAAGGCTTTTTCGATAAACTCTTTGCGTTGTTCTACCGTAAACATATAATTTTTGTCGCTATTGATACCTATGGCAACCACAATTTCATCGAATAGGTCTAAAGCACGTTTGATAATATCGTAATGACCTAAGGTAATGGGGTCAAACGACCCTGGAAATAAAGCTCTTTTCAATGATTAACGATTAATGGTTAGTGATTCAATACTCGTTCTATTTCGCTTTCGAATAGTTCTTCAAGGCTAATACCTGCTACTTTAGCTTGTTGAGGCAATAAACTAGCTTCTGAAAGCCCTGGTGTAGTATTCATTTCAAGTAAATAAGGTGTGTCGTCTACGATGATGAACTCACTTCGGCTGAAGCCTTCCATTTTCAACAATCGGTATACACGTTCAGCCAAGGCGTTAATTTTAGCAGTCATTTCGGCAGAAAGACGCGCAGGAGTAATTTCTTGCGACTTGCCGTTATACTTAGCATCATAATCGAAGAAATCATTCTCGGATACAATCTCAGTCATTGGAAGAACTTTTATTTTCCCGCCATAGTTGATTACCCCGATAGAGATTTCAGTACCTTTCAAGAAACTTTCGATGAGGATTTCGTCGTCTACTTCAAATGCTTTGTCTATATACATAGGCAGTTGAGCCTCTTCATATACTTTATACACTCCAAAACTACTCCCTGATTTATTAGCCTTCACAAAGCAAGGTAAGCCTACTTTGGCTACAATATCAGCAGTGTTGTAGTCTTCACCTTTGTTGAGATAGTAAGAAGGGGCTGAAAGAATGCCAAAAGGTTTGAGTACTGATAGCATATCGCGTTTGTTGAACGTAAGAGCCGAAGCATACATACTGCATCCTGTGAGCGGTAAGCCAATCAAATTGAAATAGGCTTGCAAATAACCGTCTTCACCTGGGGTGCCGTGAATGGCATTGAAAACAGCATCAAAAGTAATTTTACGCCCGTTTACTGTTACCGAGAAGTCGTTTTTATCAATAAGGTGTTCGTTGTTTTGAGCATCTACATACACCCATTTATCGCGGTCGATACGCACGGGGTAAGGTACATATTTATCTTGGTTGAGATGTTTGGCTACTACTGCAGCACTCTTTAAAGAAACGGGAGCTTCATTAGAGTAACCTCCCATTATGATTGCTATATTCTTTTTCATTTTTTTCAATAGTATTACTTCTGACGGAAATACACATCAATAGGTACCCCGTTAAAATCAAAGTTCTCACGGAGTTTGTTTTCTATAAAACGTCGGTAAGGGTCTCTTACATACTGTGGCAAATTAGCAAAGAAAGCAAACTGTGGCATAGGTGTAGGCAACTGGGTACAGAATTTTATCTTGATGTATTTTCCTTTGATTGCAGGTGGTGGGTAGTTCTCAATAATAGGCAACATCACCTCATTGAGTTTGCGAGTAGGGATACGCTTGGTGCGATTGTTGTAGACTGCTACCGCAGTTTCTATGGCTTTGTAGATACGTTGCTTATTCAATGCCGATACAAACAAGATAGGCACATCGGTGAAAGGTTCTATTTCTTTGCGGATAGAAGCTTCGTACTGTTTAGCCGTGTTGTTTTCCTTCTCTACCAAATCCCATTTGTTTACCAATATCACTATGCCTTTGCGATTGCGTTGTGCGAGCCAGAAAATATTGGCATCTTGGCTTTCAAAACCACGTGTAGCATCAATCATCAAAATGCACACATCGGAGTGTTCAATAGCGCGAATAGAACGCATTACTGAGTAGAACTCTAAGTCCTCTTTCACTTTGGCTTTACGACGGATACCTGCAGTATCAACTAAGTTAAACTCAAATCCAAAGCGGTTATATTTAGTGTCAATCGCATCGCGTGTAGTGCCTGCAATATCAGTAACAATATAGCGGTCTTCGCCTATAAGAGCATTGATAAAAGATGATTTACCCGCATTAGGTCTCCCTACTACGGCAAAACGCGGTAAGGTATTTTCTTCTTGTTGTTCTTTTACTGGTAAGAGCGCTACCAAGTCGTCTAACAATTCACCCGTACCGCTACCATTTACACTTGATAGGGCGTAGAGATGTTCAAAACCTAAGGCATAAAACTCGTGCATATCGTTGCGACGGTTGTTGCTATCTACTTTGTTTACCGCTACTAATATCGGTTTACGGCATTTGCGCAACAACTCAGCCACCGATTCGTCCATACCGGTAAGTCCTTCTTCTACGTTTACCATAAAGATAATCGCATCGGCTTCGTCTATGGCTAAGGCAACTTGTTTGTTGATTTCTTTCTCGAAAGAATCGTCACCTCCCGCTAAGTAACCACCTGTATCAATAACTGAAAAAGAGACCCCGTTCCAGTCGGTTTTACCATAATGGCGATCACGTGTTACGCCACTTACAGCGTCCACTATAGCCTCACGGCGTTTTATCAAACGGTTAAAAAAAGTGGATTTACCTACATTCGGTCGTCCCACAATGGCTACTATAGCACTCATAATACACCTACTTATTTTTTGCAAAGATAGAAATTAATTGACAAATGACAATTATCTTCTTACAATCGCTGTTCTTTTTTATATGGATTGGGGCGATATCCGTCCATTAAAGCATCGTTTTCCATTATAAACGGAATGGCATTGGGTTGCTCCCATTCTACATCATATCGGTTCATTAAGTAATCACTGAGCTGGGTGCGATTCTCTAGTTTTATTACCTGATAGGGTTCTTGAAAAGCGAGTTTTTCGATAAAGAGCAGCTTGCCGTCAAAAGGTACTAGTACCCCTACGTGTCCTACAAAAAGAGTGTTCTCCTCTGGGGTGATTTGGGAATGGAAGACTGCCGAAATAAGCGATGCCTTAGTAGGGTCGTTTTTATAACGGAAATTGATACCGCGTTCTTTCCACGCTTGTTGCATCGCCTGCAAATGAATGTTTACATCTTTGGTATTAGTAGTGGGCACCTCAGTAAAGAGGGTAAAAAAGTTATTTTCTTCCTCAGGGGTAAAGAACTTCTTAGGGGTATTATGCAAGGACTCACGGTCTATAAAAAGCACCTCATCTTCCTCTTTGCTAGCAAACTTTTTATTTGTGGGGAAAGCAATTAAATCACGCAAGAGGGTGAAAGAGGTAAGACGACAGTTATAACCTTGAAACATAGGGTATTTAGCCGTCCAAATGCTTTGTATAGCAACCTCATCATACTTAGGTAGCAAGCTGTCAATAGTAACAAATCCTTTGGGTACTAAGCCTGCTTTATCGCCTACTGTTTGGTTGAAAAGGGCTACACTCTCCAAAAAAGAGGCTACATTTTGCTCAGCTATTCCCGCTGCTGTAAGGGCTTTTTGCACTTCATCTTGGGTAGCGGTATCTACTAAATTAGAATAAGTGAGAGTAACTGCTGTATTTTCAGTTGTTGCTTTCTTCTGCTGGCAAGAAATTGCTACCAAAGAAAGAATAGTTATCAATAGAAGTCTTTTCATTGTTTTAGTCATTACTTTCATAATAATAAGATTGTTCTATACCTTTAAAAATTACTTCACGGTCGTTTACTTTATCAGTAAGGGCAGGTTGCAACAAAAAGCGCAATTCCAAATCGTTGATAGGGCTACGCTCCATTGCTTGGAGATAAGGAGCTTTATCTATCAGTTGCCAATTCACTACTTTGCTTAAGCGTTTTTTGAGTATCAAGTCGAGCCATATACGAATAGCACGTCCATTGCCTTCCATAAAAGGGTGGGCAATATTCATCTCTACGTATTTGGCTACAATTTCTTCAAAAGTATTTTCAGGCATTTGGTCTATTACGGGTAGGATAGCGTGCAAAAACATCGCATTAGCAAACTTAAAACCGCCCTTGCTGATGTTTAGCCGACGTATCTCACCTGCAAAATCGTAAAGCCCCTCAAAAAGATAGCAATGTATCTCGCATAATCCTTTAGTGGTACCTACTTCTATTTGCTCTATAGTCCCACTCTCAAAAAGACGATAGGCATTTTGTAAACTTTGCGCGTCGATTTCTTGAGTATTCATCTTCAATTTTCTCTGTTTAATGTATATATCAAACTTGTATGTCTCTCCCCTGTGAGTGGAAACAAGAAATCTTCAATGGTATGATGGTAACGGAAGCCACATTTTTCAAGTACTCGCTGTGAGGCAATATTTTCCTCGTATGCGCCTGCCCATAGCTGGGTAAGGTTCACCTGTTCAAAAGCATATTGCAGTACCCTTAGGGTAGCTTCAGTAACATAGCCCTTACCCCAAAAGTCTTCTCCAAGCCAGTAGCCTATTTCAGCTTCATTTTCGCTTACAGGAAGATTGCTCTCTCCTTGTAAAAGCAAGCCTATACTTCCTATGGGAATGTTGTTTGCTAAACAAATAGCAAAACTATGAGACTTGCTAAGGACAACCTCAATAATCTTTTGGCTCTCTTCTACACTTTTGTGAGGGTTCCAACCGCACCGCTTGCCTATAATAGGATTGTGCGCTTGTGCGTATAAGGCTTCGGCATCTGTTGTTTTCCAGGGACGAAGCAAAAGACGCATTGTGTGAAGTGCTTCCATAAACTTAAATATTTTATAAATAGACTTTGCCAAAGGTGCGAGCCGCACGGGCAAATAACTTGGCAAAGTTTATCATTAACCATTAACCACTAATCATTAACCACTAACCACTACTTAAACATTTCTTTAATCTCTTCCAACATCTTAATCTGTTTTTTTACCGATTCAGTTTGGTTTAAGCCGCGTTTGATAGTGATTCCCTCGTCCAATACGTTTTTGAGCATCTCTTTAGCAGCAGGGTTCTCCATATCTTTAGCGATTTCTTTGAGTGATTCAGCCAATAGCTCCACGTGTGAAGTATTGTCTAAGTGCATTGCCCACTCATAGCCTTTTTTGAAGTTGACAGCTGTTTCAGGATTGTCCTTTTCAAAGAAAGGATAATATATAAAATAAGGAAGTATCGCAGGGAGATACTGCTCCATTTGGTTGTCTACAATTACTCCTGATAATCCCGCTAATTGGTCGGTATCAAAGTCTTTAACACTTCCTTTTTCAAGTATACTCTTAGCGCGGGCGGGCTCAGTACGAGCTATCCCGTTAATAGCAGCATTCTTAATAGCCCCCGAAGGAGTTTCAAGGTATTTTTCAAATAAAGAAACGTATTTGTTTTTGTCTTTTGAGGTAGCTAATACCCATATCGCTGCCGATTTAGCTAAGTTCTTAGGGTCAGAAGACGCAATCTTTTCTACCATTGCTATTTCTTTGGCATTGAGTTCATAATTAGCGAGTTTTTGTAATGCTTGTATACGCACTTGGAAAAAGGGGTCTTTAAGAGCAGCGAGCAAAATATCTTTGCCGTCAGGAGCCATTGGGGCACTTACCGCTTGCATTCTGCTCTTGAGCGATTTAGCGCGTTGCATTTGGTACAAATACTCTGCCCACGTTTTTTGGTATTGCTCATCTATCAGCACCACACCTTCGGGGTTGATATCTATCAACTCTGGGGCTTTCTTCATTGCGAAAGTAAAAGTATTTTCTTTACGAGCATCTACCCAAACACTATAACGCTCTGCCTTGCCATTTCTGTAAATATCTATATCCAACGGAAACTGAAACAAGAGGTCTTCGCTTTGTGTTTGAATGATTTTTAAGGTCAATTTACCATTACTAAACGTCTTTTCTACATTCACAGTAGGGTTACCATTGCCAAAGTACCATTGGTTGAAGAACCAGTTCAAGTCTTTACCGCTCACTTTTTCTAACGAAAGACGTAATTGGTGAGCTTCCCCCGTGCCGTATTCATTTGTTTTGAGGTAATCGGTAAGCCCTGCAAAGAAAGCCTCATCACCAAGATAATTGCGCAACATATGCAGGATAGCCCCGCCTTTGTTGTAAGATACCAAATCGAACATATCCTCACGTGAATCATAGCCAAAGCGCACCAAATCTTTTGCAAAATCATTGACGCGGTGTTGATATTGAAGGGTGTTATTGCTAAGGTGGTATTCTGCGGCATCTTTGCCGTATTTGTGTAACAACCACAAGTATTCGCTATAGTTGGCAAACGACTCGTTTACGGTGAGATTCGACCAGCTTTCGGTAGTTACCAAATCGCCAAACCAGTGGTGTGCCAATTCGTGTGCGATAATAGGCTCCCAATAGTTTTGGTCAGCCAAAGCTTCTGCGCTCTGATAAGCACTCTCGGCGTGGCTTACAGCCGTAGTGTTTTCCATTGCTCCACTCACAAAGTCGCGCACTACCATTTGGGCGTATTTAGCCCACGGATAATCATAGCCAAAACGCTCAGAGAAGAACGTAATCATCTCGGAAGTATTTCCAAATATCTGTTTTGCAACAGGCTCGTATTCCTTTTCTACATAGTATTCAATAGGCACCTTACTGCGCCAAGGTGTATCTTTTACTACGGCAAACTCTCCTGCCCCCATAAAGAAAAGATAAGGTGCGTGAGGCTTGTCCATCACCCAATAGTCGGTGCGCATATTGCCTTTCTTATCACTGCTTTTTAGCACCCCGTTAGAGAGGGTAACAAAGCTATCGGGCACTGTCATTTCTATTTCTTGAGTAGTCTTTTGGTTGGGCTTGTCGATGGTAGGAAACCAGCACGAAGAGCCTTCCGTTTCACCCTGCGTCCATACTTGGCGCATAGGCTTGTCGGCTTCTCCGTTAGGGTTGATAAAGTAAAGCCCTTTGGCATCGGTAATCGCACGACTGCCCTTATCGGTTACCTTTTCAGGCTGTGCCGTATAGCGAATGTACACGGTATAGGTCTCCCCTTTTTGGTAAGTTTTGTTGAGTTTTATTCTCAACATATCATTCTTATAGCTATAAGAAAGAGGCTGTTGCTTGCCGTTCTGCTCCAAAGCCACCTTGTGGATAAGCATAGCCTTTGCATCGAGGATAAGGCTATCGGTAGCATAAAAATAAGGAGAAGCAGTAAGCCATTCTTCGCCGTTGAGTGTTTGGTTAGTGAAGTTAAAATCTACCTTCAATTTCGTGTGCTTTAAGGCAGTTTTCTTCTCAGGAGTAGCACGATAGAGGCTTCGCCCCGAAGTATCCGTCTGTGCAAAAGTGTAGCCCGAAAGTAATAGGGCAATAATAGTAAAAAGTGTTTTTTTCATTAGCTTATTTTATTGCCTTGAAAAATATATTTCCAAGGGATAATTTCAAATGCAAAGATATAGCTTTTTGCCATTATAGCGAAATAAAACACCAAAAAATCACAAACGTTGTACTTCTTCCAGTTCATTTACGTGTGCCTCTTTAGCTTTTCCAAATTGGTAAGTGAGGTTCAGTCTAAGCTGTCGGCTTTCGCTATTGCCGTAAGCATAAAGGTCTAAGTTAGGCAAATGGCTCTCGCTGTCCCAACGTTGGGTGTGGAAAATATCGGTAAAACTAAAGGTAGCCGTAAGACGATTATTTAAGAAAAGGCGTTGCAAACCGAGGTCTATACCTCCTGACGATTTAGCTATCTCGTTGATGCCTGCTAATCTGCGCGAATTGTAAACTGCCGTGAGTTCACCTTTCAGTTGCCAAGGCAAGCGAAAGTAATTTTGCATCGTTAGGCTATACTGCCAACGATTGAGGTGTAACTCAGTGCCTTCTAACACAGTGCCTTTGTTCTCTATATAACTGAGGTTAGGGGTAATAGTCGTCTGACAGCCTTTGCCCCAGTTGAGTTCTTGATAAAGCGAAAAAAGTAAATGGTGCTGGCTACCTATGTTCTGAGGGATAGAAATAATCTTATTTTGCTGAAAAGGTTCACTAATACTGCTAAAAAAATCAGTAGAATAGCTGTAAGCCATTGTAAAAGATGTCTTTTTATACGAAGCCGAAAAAGTGAGTTTTTGTATCTTCTCAGGGGCTAAAAACGGATTCCCTTTCCAATACGATAATTCGTCTAAGAGGTATTCAAACGGATTGAGATTCTGGTATTCAGGTCGGTTGATACGCGTGCTATAACCTGCAAATAGTTGTAGGTCATCATTGCATTGGTATTGCAAACTCAGGGTAGGAAAGAAATTGGTATAGTGCTTTTTGTGTTCTTGTTGGCTATTTGCACTGCCCGCAACGGGCAATAGCAGTCCCTTAGAAAAAGTGGTCTCGTTGCGCACACCCACCTCAGCATTCAAGCGTTCGGTAATAGGGTAGTGATACTGGGCATATACGGCAAAAATACGTTCTTTGAAATCGAAAGCATTGGAGCGGTTTACATCTATGATATTGTGGGTAGGCAAGTGCTTGAAGAAATGAAAACTATTATCCGAAAATACTTGTGAATATTTAGCACCTGCTGTAAGACTTCCTCCCCATAACGGTAGCTCCGAACGAAAAGAAGTAGCAAAGATATGTATCTTACGGTCGTTTTCGGAGAGGTACATCTCGTGAGAAAGTATAGTACCCTCAGGCGAACGGTAAGTGTTGGGTTGCCAATTGCCCGAGCCCCCATCAAAGAAAGCGTAATCTATGTCCAACTGATAGCGTTCGTTATCCGAAGGAGTAAACGTGTAGTAAACATTGGCACTGTATCGATTGGCTTTTTGCATAAAGTAATCGTTATAGCCCGATAGCGTCTTTTCCAATACATTAGCAGCATTGAAAAAGCGGGTAGTCGTACTGGTAGTTCCTTTGCCAAATAACGTGTTGGCAGAGAGTTGCACCCCTAAGGTATGTTGTTCATCGGGCAAATAATCATAGCCAATATGCCCTGCAATCGTTTTGCGCTTTTCGGTATCATCGGTAGGACTTTCGTAGCGCAAGCCATTTTGTAGGCGCTCACTGCCGTAATCCATTGCGTAATGCCCCAACTGATGATTGTAACCCAAACGCAAGATACCCTTCTTCACGCTGTGTTGCAATTGGAGTTCTGTATTCTGTCGCAGATTCCACCAATACGACACCCCGTTATTTAAAGAGAAGAACGTGCCTTCCACCGTCTTTTTGTCTAATACTATATTCACCGCTCCTGCTCCTCCCTGTGCCTCATATTCGGCTGGCGGATTAAGTAATAATTCCGTTTTCTTGATTTGCGCCATTGGAATAGATTTCAGGTAGTTCGCCAAATCGTCGGGCTGCATATAAGTAGGCTTCCCATTGATGAGCACCAACACATTGCTTTTTCCGCCAATGCTCAGGTGATTTTGGTTGTCTACCACCACATTGGGCGTACTTCTCAGTGCATCAAGTGCCGTACCCGAAGAGTGTGTTAGGCTGTTTTTAGGTGAAAACACTATCTTGCCTTGCTCCATATACACAGCAGCTTTCTTCTGAGTAGCTGTAAGTACTACTTCTTCCAAATCTACCGCAGTGCTAAGTGCAATAGCAAGCATATCAATATTCTTGTCTAACAGAAAAGGCTCTCCCGTATACGACAAATAATCACCCGTACTTTCAATATAAATGCGCAACTTACGAGGAGGAGAAGTAAAGCTAAAGAGTCCGTTAGCTCCCGTAAGAGGTTCGCTTACAATAAGGTTCGTATCAGCATCTAATACTTTAATAGCTACTTTGGGAATTCCCTCAAGCGAAGCGTTATGGACGAAGCCTTTTACAGTGTATTGTGCTTGAGCAGAAAGGGTAAGCTCACAAAAAAGAGCAAGAAAGAAAATAAAACTTTTCATTAAAATATTGTATATGGCGAATAATGGTGCAAATGTAAAATAAAAAACACACTCCATAAAAAGAATTAACTTATTTTATTGTTTTACTTTAACAAAGTTTCACATTCGTCCTTCGTCCCTCATCATTCGTCATTTCTCCTCTTTTCCCTCGCTACATTCCCCCTTTTCTGTCATACTTCCCCCTATTACCTATGCCCTAAGACTCCACACCACCCCATTTTCTCATTTTCAAATTTGCTAATTCTCTAATTTCTCTTCCCCTTTTTCCGTCCCTACATTCCCCCTCTCCTTGGGAGAGGGACGGGGTGAGGATTCTCTTTCTTTCGCCTCGAAACCCCGTTTTTACCGTTTTTAGCCTTGTTGTATTATATTATGAACCAACTATTTACATACCCTTTCTATACCAATCGTCCAAGATTCGTATAAGCTTCCTATAAGCTCTCTATAAGCTAACCCCACCCATCTAATAGCCTTTTTTCATCAAAATTCCTCTTAATCTTCTTCCGAATCTCTCCGTTTTCTTCCGAAAGTTCAGAACTTCTCTAAGATTCTCCAAAAACTCCGACGAACCTCTCTCCCCATTTCACAAGGCGTAGGCTTGATTTTGTTTAAAATTTGTTTAATTTCTGAGGCACAGCCTCATTCCTCTAACTCAAACTCGCACCTCATTTCCTCATTTGCTAATTTTCTAATTCTCCAATTCTCTAATTTTCTCATTTCTAACATTATTTGGTATTAAAGAATTATTTACTATCTTTGCCCCAATCTATACAAAAGAAAAAATGATGAAAAGAACGATACAATATTTGCTCACAGGTGGAGGAGTAGTTTTGCTCTCTGGTTTTTTGGTCAATGCAATGTCAGTTAAAAAAGAAGAAAACAACATCTACGAACAAGCAGAAGCCGAAGTAGCCCAGAACCCTCTTTCAGCTCAAGAAACTCATCATAAAAGCGATTTCTCTAATGATTACAGAGTTTTTGCCATCGATTTACCCGAAAAATTAGACTTTGCTGGTGAAAGAGTACCTTTGGAAGACCCCGATGTACACGAGCGCTTAGACCGAGAGCTTATCGTAAATACCTATTGGCAATCCAATACTTTGTTGGTGCTCAAGCGTGCTAATAAGTACTTCCCTATCATCGAACCTATCCTCAAACGCAATAATATCCCCGATGATTTCAAATATTTAGCCATCATAGAAAGCGGACTCACCAATGCGGTATCACCCTCCGGTGCAAGTGGCTTTTGGCAACTTATGAAACCCGCCGCTCAAGAATACGGCTTAGAAGTAACCGACCAAGTAGATGAGCGTTATCACATAGAAAAAGCTACCCAAGCTGCCTGTGATTATTTAAACAAAGCTAAGCGCAGTACAGGTTCGTGGACGATGGCTGCCGCTGCTTATAATGCCGGTATCTCAGGAATGAATAAGCAAACTTCTTTTCAAGAAACTAATAATTATTATGATTTATGGCTAAGCTCCGAAACTTCACGCTATGTATTTCGTATTTTAGCCCTAAAAGAGATAATGAAGCACCCTAAGAAGTACGGCTTCATCTTCGAGAAGAAACATTTGTATAACGAACTGCTCACTTACAATGTAATGGTAGATTCTACCATCGAAAATCTCACCCAATTTGCCAAGAGCCAGAACATTACTTATAAAGACCTAAAACTATACAATCCTTGGCTACGCGATAAAAGGCTAGATAATATAGATGGCAAAGCGTATTATATCAGGATTCCCAAGAAATAGTTTTTAAGAATAAATATTAGAAAGTAGAAATTTTCAAGTGTTTGACATTCTTGGGCGCAAACTGTTGCAATACTTCTACCTTGCCATTAGCAAGCCAAAGGTGTTGTGTCTCTGCAGTAGCATCATCGTTCAGTAAATGATGTTGAGAAAGTATATTGCGCGTTTGTTTAGCTACCGCATACCCCGAATCTATTACCTTTATGTGTGGAGGAATGAGTTCTTGTATTTGTGGTAACAAATAAGGGTAATGAGTGCAACCTAACACCAAATAATCAATCCCTTCGGCAACCATAGGTAAGAGGTATTTGCGTAATAATAGCGTCATTTCAGGACTTTTTATACGTCCCGCTTCTATAAGGTCTACTAGTCCCTCCCCTACTTGTTCTATAATTTCCACTTGCTCTTCTTGTTTAAGGTGCTCACTGGTTTTAGCAAAAAGGTCGCTGGCAAGTGTACTGCGGGTTGCTAATACCCCTATTTTCTTAGTAACACTCTGCAAACTCGCAGGTTTTATAGCAGGTTCTATTCCTATAAAAGGTACTTCTTTATATTTATTCCTCAAATACGATATAGCATTGGTAGTACCCGTATTGCACGCTACTACTATAATTTTTGCATTATTTTCTAACAGAAAACGCGTATTGGCATCGCATAATGCAATGATTTCTTCCTTAGTCTTCTCACCATAAGGAGCATTTTTATTATCTGCTATAAACAGGGTATTCTCATTAGGCATTAGCGCGTTTACTTCTTTCCAGATAGTAGTCCCCCCTACTCCAGAGTCAAACAAACCAATAGGTGCTGTGCGTGATGTTGAGTGAATCATTTTAAAATAAGGTTCTTTTCAGTTGCAAAAATAAAAAAAAGTGTTCACTTAGCGAACACTTTTCATAAGAAAAAATATCTAATAATTTAAAAATCTACGAACTAAAATCCTAAGTCCTTTTTAACTGTACTGTAAAGGTCATCTCCTGTAGCTACAATCACGCTTGAGCCTGCACTTGAATCCAATACGTACTGAAGTCCTTTTTGCTTAGCAATTTTCTCAATAGAGCTTTTTACCTTTTTAAGCAATGGCTCTACCAATTCTTGTTGCTTTTTCTGTAAATTCTCAGCAGCAGTTTGTTGTGTTTTACGGATATTTTCTTCCATAGTTTTAATTTCCTCTGATTTTTTGAGGAATTCTGCTTCACGAGCTTTAAGTTGTGCCTCTGTAAGAGCAGCAGCTTCATTCTGATACTTTTGAGCCTTAGCTTGCAATTCTTTAATAGCTGCTTGAATATCGTTCATATATCCTTGCTCCATTTTCTTTAATTGTGACTCTATTGATTTTCTTTCAGGCATTTCTTCTAAAAGTTTTTGCACATCAATATGAGCGATTTTCACTTGTGCAGTAAGCATTGTAGTAGCTCCTAAGAATAGAGCCAATGCAATCATCAACGTTCTAATGTTTCTCATCATCTGTTTGTAATATTAGTTATTTAAAAATTTTTACTGATTTGTTGTAGGCGTTTGTGTTCTCGCCTCTTGTTGTTTTTTAAGGCGCTCGGCTTGTTCTTTTTCACGTTGCACCCTTTGCTCTTCAAGTTTCTTTTGGCGTTCAGCTATTTCCTTCTCACGCTGTTCTTTCTGTTCTTGTAACTTCTGTTGGCGTTCGGTTTGTTCTTTGTCGCGTTGCGCCTTTATAGAATCGCGCTGTTGTTGGAACTTCTGCTGACGCTCAGCTTGCTCTTTCTCACGTTGTGCTTTAAGGGCATCGCGCTCTTGTTGGAATTTCTGTACACGTTCGGCTTGTTCTTTTTCGCGTTGCGCTTTAAGGGCGTCTCGTTCTTGTTGGAACTTCTGCTGACGCTCGGCTTGTTCTTTCTCGCGTTTCGCTTTGAGCTGTTCGCGCTGTTGCTTCATTTCTTCAGTCTTGCGCAAACGTTCTTGTTCGTATTGTACTCGGCGTTGCTCACGTGCTTTTTCAGCTTCTTTACGTTTCTTAACACGTTCTTCTACAAACTCAAAATCATAGCTTTCTTTTAAGAGCTGAGCCATATCCTTATTTCTATCTTCGGCATTGTCTTTCTTTTTCAAGGCACGAAGCACTACTTTACTCAAGTTATGTTGTTCATTAGAGAATAACATAGTGGCGTCACTCTTCTCAAAGATAAAGTCGTATTTACGCATCTTGCCTATCTCTTGCACTATATTGAACACTTGGTCTTGGATAGGCTTAGCAAGCATAAACTTTTGGGTGATATACTCTCCTTCCTTAGCATCAAACTTCTGCTGTTTATAGGCATTCAAGTTGTATTCTAACAGAGCTATTTCTTCTTCTTTATCTTTGATAAGCTCGGGAGTAAGTAAAGCTTTCTCAGCTTCTAACTTATCTTTTTCAGCCTTTATCTTTTCTTGGCGTTTGGCTATTTCAGCCTCCCATTGCTCTACTTGTAAGGCAAACTGCTGGCTTGCTACTTTATAATCTTCGAGGTGTGATAATATGTAATCCATATCCACATAGCCAATACGAGATGGCTTTTGTGCATAAGTAAAACAGGCACTACACAATAGTACTATAAATAACGCTTGTAGTTTGTTCATAACATTTATCAAATGTATATACTACTTTTTAGCCTTCTCTTTTCATAAAAGAAAATATCGTGCCAAAAATTAGAATTGTTGTCCAAAAATAAAGTGTGTTTGCCAGCCACTGCGGTTATTGCTATTGGCAGGGTTATCGAAACCATACCCAAAGTCAATACCCAGCATACCGAACTGTGGCATAAAGAGTCGCAATCCTAAACCTGCTGAACGCTTAATCTGGAAAGGATTAAAGTTCTCTAATCCATTGTGTACATTACCTCCTTCGGCAAATACTAAGCCATAGATAGAAGCCATTGGTTTAAGAGTAATAGGATAACGCAATTCCAGAGAGAACTTGTTAAACACAGTCTCGCCATCATCGGCGGAAAGGGCATAGTTTTCATACCCTCGCATTTGTATGTTTTCACGTCCGTCCATCGAGTAATAGCCTAAGCCATCGCCTCCCATAAAGAAACGTTCAAAAGGTACTATACCGCGTTTACTGTTATAAGCTCCCAAATAACCAAAATCAGCACCAAACTTTAATACAAATTTACTGTAAATATTGGTATACCAAGCTGAGGTAAATTTAAGCTTATAAAACTCTAACCAGTGAAAACGCTCTTGGTCTATCTGTGCTATTCTTTCAGAATCGCCGTTATTAGATGCTGTTTCACGTTCTTCAAGCAGTTTGCCATAATCTACCTTATTGAACAATGAGTAAGGAGGGGTAAGCTTCGCACTAATAGTAAAACTACTTCCTGACATTGGATAGATAGGGTTAGGACCACTTGAGTTACGCGATAGCGAAATAGTATAAGCTAATGAATTAGAGTTACCATCTTTAAAAGTGAAGAGTCCTAAATTAGGATAATTCTTCAAATCATAATGCTGATAGCTTAAAGTATGAGCGATTTGGAAATAATCATCGGGGACTCTCAAACGTTTGGCTAAACCTACGCTTATTCCGGTGATATACACACGTTTACTCTTATCTACATCATAGCTCCTGTAACTATACCCGAACTGTTCGGTTCTACTAAATGATACTGAGAACTGCACAGGCTGTTTACCTCCCATCCAAGGCTCAGTGAATGAAAACCCATAAGTACGGTAGTACCTACTTATTTGGAAACTGAGTGATAGTGCTTGACCGTCGCCCATAGGCACTGGGCGATAGGCCTTAGGGTTGAACAAGTTGCGAATAGAAAAGTTATTGAATGAAAGGGCAAGTGTACCTATGAATGAGCCTCCACCGTACCCTCCTTGCAACTGCACTTGGCTTGAACCTGTTTCGGTGAGTTTATATTCTATATCTACGGTTCCTGCATTAGGGTCGGCATTTTTAAACTCTGGATTGATGTTTTGAGCATCGAATAGTTGCAACTGCCCTAACTCACGAACGGTACGCACTACGGCATCTTTGCTATATAGATAACCAGGACGTGTGCGCAACTCGCGATAAATTACATAGTCGTTAGTCTTTTCGTTACCTGTTACTGATATTTTATTAAAATAAGCAGGCTTTCCTTCTACCACGCGTATTTCGAAATTGATAGTATCATTTACCACTGAGGTTTCTACAGGGTGTATTTGCGAGAAGAGATAACCACTATTTTGATATAAATTGGTTATATCTTCGGCATCGGGTTTGGTATTGTCTTGAATGCGTTTTTTGAGCAATACTCCGTTATATACATCGCCTTTTTTGATACCCAATACTTGATTGAGTACACGGTCGTTATAGACTGAGTTTCCTAAGAAGCGGATATCACCGAAATAATAACGCTTCCCTTCTTCTACTGCTATTTTAAGACTTACGTTACCGTCTTTATTTTTAATAAGTGTATCGTTTACCACACGAGCATCGCGATAGCCTTTTTCTTTATAGAAATCTACGAGGTTTGTTAAATCTTCGTCGTAGTCTTTCTTAACATATTTGGAGCGTTTCCAGAAACGACCGAAACGCACTTGTTTTGTCTTTTTGAGCTTCTTGCGCAACTTGGCTGAGGTGAATTGCTGATTGCCTTCAAAAGTAATTTTATCGATTTTTACCTTATTACCCCTATCGATGTGAATGAGCATATCTACACCATTGGCATCGGTAGTATCTATTTTGGTATCGATGGTTACTTTGGTGTTGAGATAACCATCTTTTCGATATTTATTAGTGATATAGTTTTTAGTATTAGCAATAAGGCTTTCGTTTACCTTTACTCCTTTTTTAATTTCGGCATCTTTAAGGAGGGTTTCTGCTTTTTTCTGTCCGATACCTGTTACTTTTACATCGACTAATGAAGGTGTTTCTTTGATAGCTAACTCTAAGAATACGGTATCACCTTCTACGCGCTTGATATAAATATTAATATCGCTAAACAACTTATAGCTCCATAGCTTATGAATGATGGAGCTGAATTTTTCACTGGGGATTTCGATTACATCACCTACTTTCAAACCCGAAGTAGTGAGGATAGTTTGTTCGTTATAACGTTTTGCGCCAGTAACTTCAATGCCACCAATTGTATATTTTCTTCCTTTTCCTAATGATATTCTATCTTCTTCTTGTGCACTTACAAGGCTTACAAAAGCCAAGAAAGCAAGCAATAAAAATTTTTTCAGCATAGTTTTACGTAAGTTGTTCGCTTGTTTTTCCAAATCGTCTTTCTCTATTTTGATAGTTTGACAGGGCTTCTTCTAAATGTTTTTTTGTGAAATCAGGCCATAATACTTCAGTAAAATAGAGCTCGGCATAGGCTATTTGCCATAATAAAAAATTGCTGATGCGCTCCTCACCGCTGGTGCGGATAAGTAAGTCTACATCGGGTAAGTCGTAGGTGTATAGGTGTTTTTGTAGTGTTGTTTCGGTAATTGTATTAGCAATAAGTGTGCCTTCTTTTACTTTTGCTGCAATTTCTTTTATAGCAGTTAGGATTTCTTCACGTGCTCCATAGTTGAGGGCTAAGGTAAGGGTAAGCCCTGTATTGTTTTTGAGTTTATCGATAGAAGCAAGTAGGGCTTCGCGTGGTTTAGGAGGGAAACGGTCTAAATTGCCAATGGTTTTGAGGCGTACATTATTCTTGTGCAAATTATCAACTTCCTTTTTCAGGAACTTTACCAATAGTTCCATTAGGGCTTTTACTTCTAAGGCGGGTCGTTTCCAATTTTCGGTAGAAAAGGCAAAAAGAGTGAGGTATGGAATACGGTGTTCCACACAATATTCCACTACTTGTCGCACAGTTTGCACTCCTTTTTCGTGACCATAGGCTCTGAGCAAGCCTTGTTTTTTTGCCCAACGCCCATTACCGTCCATTATAATAGCCAGATGCTTTGGATAGTTTGTAATCTCCATTGGTTTTAAGTGAAATTATCTACAATAGCAAGGCCATTCGCCGAAGGTGTAGGTAAGGGTAAGACCTGAGAAGGCGTACCAGTCGTAACTTCTTCCTATGTTACCGAATGTAAAGGATTTTCTTTCGGGTGCACTACCATCGACGTTGTTAGTAAGGGCAAAACGGAAAGCTACTTCACCTCCTAAAACAAGCCTTCGAGTGATTTTAGCTTTAAAACCAAAAGCTACGGGCACAGCCACATCGAAGTCGCGACGTGTAGTATCGGTAGCTTCAACGGGTTTGGGAGAGGAGGGGTCGAAGTACAAATCGTCGTGCCAAAGCCCAGCTATACCTACGAACACATAGGGGGTCATAGGCATATCGAGCAAATTGCCGATTCTGTAGCTAAAGAAATTGAACTCGGTGCCTACTGCCAAATCGGTAATATCACTTGAATAAGCGAACCCTCGGTTGCGTTTACCAGGGATATCGGATTGGACGTCGTTAGCTCTAAGTTCGGACTTAGTAACCTGCACACGAACTGCCATACGTTCGTGGAAATTCCATTTATATATCCCACCAAAAGCGATTTTGTTAGGATATAAATAATAGGTTCTACCAACATCTGAAATGGGGTTGCTTCCACCTAAGAAAACACCGATTTCGTGTTGCTGTGCCGATGCCATATGCATCGCCAATAGTATCAATGTAATGTGTATAAATCTGTACATACGCTATTCTATGCAAGGCGCAAATATACGTGTTTTATATGAAATAACATTTATTATTTCCTATTTTTTTATTTTGGATTTTTTAATTAGCTGTTAAAATTCTTTATATATCATTGATTATTAACACGATATAAGTATATTTATTTTTATAAAGAATTATAAGTTATCGGGGCAATTTGTGAAAAGTGGGTAGATGAAAGGTGCTTGTGAGTAGGTAGCGAGAAGTACCTTGTGGTTGCTCTGTGAGACATCTGACGGATTTTTAATAAACCTTAAACGGAACTACAGTGGCTCTACAGTGGCTCTACAGTGGCTCTACAGTGGCTCTACAGTGGCTCTACAGTGGCTCTACAGTGGCTCTACAGTGGCTCTACAGTGGCTCTACAGTGGCTCTACAGTGGCTCTACAGTGGCTCTACAGTGGCTCTACAGTGGCTCTACAGTGGCTCTACAGTGGCTCTACAATGAAGACTAACTGAAGATTAATGGAATACTAACTGAATATTGATTGGACTTATAGTGCTACTATCTGCTCATATCACTGGTTCTACTAGTTAGACTTGTCGGACATAAAAATAAGTAGCGTAAGCTCGATGTAAAATAGCCAACGAATACTCGGAGTGGGGTATGCGAGAGATTGTGTTTCAGAAATTAAACAAAATTGATTTCAAAATTAAAATAGCATCAAGACTGCGCCTTGTAAAATAACAATGCAAGATTCAACTTTGCCAAAGGTCGTAGCACGAGGGGCGATTAACTTTGGCAAAGTGTATACTGCAAAAAAGACTCATCATCAGAATTATTTATCGAACTGATATCAACTTTTAATTTCGTGCATTTGCTCTAATTGACAAATTGGCAGGTTTGTAGATTGGTATTATTTTTGTAGTTTTGCACCCTAATTAAAAGAAAAAATTGCTATGGCAAACATTGAAAAGATAAAATGCCTAATTATAGGCTCAGGTCCTGCGGGCTATACTGCCGCTATTTATGCCTCTCGCGCCAATCTTAACCCTGTGCTTTATCAAGGCGAACAACCTGGCGGACAACTCACTACTACCTTTGAGGTAGAAAACTTCCCTGGCTATCCTGAGGGGGTAATGGGCAGCGAAATGATGATGCAGTTAGAGCAACAGGCTAAACGCTTTGGGGCTGATATTCGCAACGGCTGGGTGACTAAGGTAGATTTTTCGGCTCGCCCACACAAAGTATGGGTAGATGACCAAGAGCTCCACGCTGATGCTGTGATTATCGCTACGGGTGCTTCGGCTAAATACTTAGGTTTACCCTCAGAACAGCACTATTTGCAAACAGGAGGAGGCGTATCGGCTTGTGCTGTGTGCGACGGTTTTTTCTACCGCAATCAACACGTGGCTATTGTAGGGGCAGGCGACTCGGCTTGTGAGGAAGCGCTTTACTTAGCGAACATTTGCTCGAAAGTAACAATGCTCGTGCGTCGCGATGAGTTCCGCGCTTCACAAATTATGAAGGAACGCGTGCTCAATTCGCCAAAAATAGAAGTGCTTTTCAATACTGAAACTGAAGAGATATTAGGTGACGGACAAGTAGTTACGGGCATTAAAGTGCGCAACAACAAGACAGGGGAGATAAGCGAAATAGCTATCACAGGTTTCTTTGTAGCTATCGGTCACAAACCTAATACCGATGTGTTTAAACCTTATATCGACACTGATGAGGTGGGTTATATTAAGAATGTAGCGGGCACTTCGCTCACCAATGTAGCAGGGGTGTTTGTAGCCGGTGATGCTGCCGACACACGCTACCGCCAAGCTATTACGGCAGCAGGATCGGGCTGTATGGCAGCGTTGGACGCAGAGAAATACCTTCTTACTCTTGAATAGGTAAGAGGTAAAAGATAAGAGATAAGAAAGCGCGATGTTTAGAATAATAAACATCGCGCTTTGCTATTTAACCTGCCAGCTATCGCTGGATTTGTTTCTTACTTTTTACCTTTATTTTAAACTAAGCTTATGGTTGATAATTCTATCCATATAGTCTTGCATAAAGGCTTTTAAATCTTTGATACCTTTTTGTATTTCGGCATTGTCTTCTTTGCCCAAGAGATTGTTTTTGAGAGCACCGTCTTCTTTCTTGTACACTCCGTTTACCTTGCCTGTTTCGTCGATGATATAGATGTAATTACCTTGCATCATTTGGTACATAAGCGCATCGGAGATAAAAGCGCGAGGCATTTCATCAGGAAGATTGGCAAACACACTGCGCCCCCAAGAGCGGAAAGGCTTATGGTAACCCATTAGGTCTACTAACGAAGGATAAATATCTATTTGCTGAGTAATATCTGAATTTACCCCCTTTGGCACTAAATTAGGGTTAGGGCTGTAGAACATAATTGCCGCTCCTTTGCCTGTAATAGGCTCTTTGTAAAGGTCGTAATAGATTTGGTTAGGGTGATCATTGACAAAAGCAAAGATAGTATTGTTATACCAAGGTTGTTTTTTAGCACACTCAAAGAATTGTTTGAGAGCGTAATCGGTATAGCCAATACATTGGTGAATTTCTAAGTTGCCTTTAGGGAATTTGCCCTCATATTGCTTAGGAATTTGAAAAGGGTGGTGGGAGGAGAGTGTGAAAATAGTGCCTAAGAAAGGTTGTTTCTTTTGAGAATAAGTCCTGCACATATATTGGAAAAAAGGTTCGTCCCAAATTCCCCAGTGTCCATCGTCATCAGCATCGTTATTGTACTCATTTTTACCATAATAATGGTCGAAACCTAAGATATTAGAAAAACCTAAGAATCCCATAGAACCATTGGGTGCTGAATGGAAGAAAGAGGTATCGTAGCCCATTTCTTTGGCAATAGACACCAAAGACTGTGTGGGTTGCTTCACATAAGGTGATGAGGTGTAAGCGACTTGAAAAGAGGGGATTCCTGCTAGCATTGACGACATTCCGTGTATAGACTGACGTCCTGTGCAATAAGCATTGTCGAGCACAAGTGAATGTTGCGCTAACGAGTCTAAGAAGGGAGTATACGACTTAAAGTCAGGAATATGGGTTTTAGTATTCATACAGCCCCAATACTCTTTACCGAAACTTTCTAAAATAAAGAGGACGACATTGGGCTTGGTAGCTACTTCGCGGTTGTACTGCTTAATAGGTTTTAAACTCTCATTGATGTAGGCTTCATCTACAAAGTGATATTCTTTAAATCCTTTGTTCTTACCCATACTGCGAATGAGACAAAAAGGCGTGTTTAATATCGCATCAGCCTGAGGAGCTGTATTTACGTGTCGGCTAGCATCGAGCATATTGATAGGGCGCGTATCCGAAGTAAAACCACCGCCTCGTATAGCCATCATTATCAGAGTACCGAAGCCTAAGAAAAATACAGCAGACCAACCAAAATAAGATTTCTTTTGAGCAATAGGCACTTCGACGTTTTTCACGCGTTTATAAAGGAAAACCCAAAGAGCTATCAGTAAAAAGAAGCCTACGAACATATACCAATAGCCTCCTAAAAAGCTACTGAATATTTTCATTTTGTTGTTTTCGTGTTCTATAACTGCAAACGATGCCGAAGTAAGGCGAGACTTGCTAAAAGGATAGTATGCCATATCAATAAAATTGGTGGCATAAGCAATCGTATTAGGTATAAAGTACGACCAAAAAACTACTTTCTGAAACTTCTTATGGGTATTTACCCACAAAGGTAGTAAACTGAGCAGTATGAACAGCAAATTAGTGTACATTATAGCACAGTTATCAAACGCCAATCCATAATAGAAAAGGTCGGATGTGTTATAATCACCCATCAGTCCGCGATTCATATAGATAAACAAACCACGTGCAATAGCATAAAATAAGTATACCAAGAAGATACGGTATAAGAAAACTACATATTCTCTGATTCTCATTGTATTTAATTTTAAGTGAATTGTAATAGCAGAATTATAAAGGCTAATACGCACGAAGCGATAAGTACACCACGTGCGCGTTCGTTTTCATAACGATTGATAAAAAAGAAGAAGATAGCAAGGTCTAACAGGGCTCCTAAGAGTATGAGTTTCCCTAAATATCTCTTGTAATAGGCATCTTGCAAGGTAGTAGCAATACTAAATTTAGAGAAAATAAGCACATAGGCTATCACCCCTATCACATTTACAACAATACCTGCTATAAAACCAATGATTTGGTCTTTGCGTTTTTGATTTATATTTAAAAATCCCATTGCTTTAACTCTTGAATATTTTGGTGAGCCGTAAGGTCAAATTGAATAGGCACTACTGAAATATAGCCGTTTTCGAGAGCCCATTGGTCAGTATCAGTACCTTGGTCTTCATTCACAAAAGTACCTGTCATCCAGTAGTACACTCTTCCTTGCGGGTTCACGCGTTTGTCAAAACTTTCTATCCAGCGCGAACGTGCTTGACGGCATACTTTTACGCCTTTTATTTCTTCCTTCTTGATATTAGGTATATTCACATTCAGTACTGTCCCTTTGGGCAACCCATTAGCGAGTACTTTTTGGGCTATATGCTTTATATAGGCACGTGCTTGCGAAAAGTCAGCATTCCAACTGGAGTCTAATAATGAGAAACCAATAGCAGGAATGCCCTCAGTACCCGCCTCGATAGCAGCACTCATCGTTCCTGAGTATATCACGTTGATAGAAGCATTGGAACCGTGATTGATACCACTCACACAGAGATCGGGCAGACGACCGTTCAGCACTTCGTGTTTGGCTATTTTCACACAGTCGGCAGGTGTACCACTACAAGCGTATTCGCGAGTAGCTCCGTTATGTGAAGGCATAGGGTCGCAGTACATAGTAGTATCGAGGGTAACGGCGTGCCCTTTACCACTCTGTGGCGAATCAGGGGCTACTACCACTACTTCGCCTAATTCTTTCATTATGTCTATCAGATAACGGATACCAGGAGCAGTAATACCGTCGTCGTTTGTTACTAATATTAAAGGTTTTTGCATACTAAAAAGTAAAGACGCGTTTTGTAGTCGCGTCTTTACGATGTGCAAAAGTACACAAATTTTAAATAAAAGCAATATTACATATGAAAAATATATATTTTTACATCAGTTGGATTTCATCTACAAACAATAAGGCTGGTGTGCCTTTACCCTCGTGCCATTCAGGGATTACGGTACCTTTGAGCACTACTTTCACATAGCGAGTTTTAGTTTTAGCAAAGTTCAAACTGATAGGCACGCGCTTGATAGGGTCGGTCTTCTGGGCTATCTTCAAAGGTTGCTGAGTGATGAGCTGAAAGTTTTTTCCATCAGCAGAGCTGTAAATAGCAACTTCTGAGGCTGGAAATATCCAGTTAGGCGTATCGGACAAAGAACCTGTTTTGAGATTGCTAATTTCTTCGTCTTTACCTAAATCGATTACTGCTTCTACTCCCACTCGACCAGGAAAGCCCACCCAATGCCCATCGATATAAGAATCTTCACCTATTTGGGCATCTACTAAGGCAGTAGCCCCTCCAAAAGTGTATTTAGGATTAGTTTCAGTGAGTAATTGTATAGGCTTGTAAGTAGCCTTATTAAATAACGACTGGTAGCTAAACACTCCGCTTATAGTATCTTTATGCACAGCTACTGCTTTTAACAGCACCTCGTTGCTGAGTTTGATAGGCTGGGTATAAAGCGTTTTGGTAGCATCAGGAGTAGTGCCATCGGTGGTGTAGTACACCTTGCCATCGCCTACGGTGAGGAGTTCTACCTGAATGCCATCTTTCTTAGGATCGGGCTGAATGACAGGTGTAACGCCCAAGATGTGTTTGGCATAATGATACCCCTCTTTTTGGTAGTAATTGAGTAAGTTGCCTAAACGCTTCAAAAAGTCAGCATAGTTCTTTTTCTCTGGGGCTGTCCATTGTACCTCAGCTAAGGCAGCCAAACGCGGCAAGAGCATATACTCAGCGTGTGCAGGACTCGAGATGTACTCTGTCCACAAATTAGCTTGTGCTCCTAAGATGTATTTACCTTGTTCGGGAGTGAGTTTAGGGTCGATAGGTTCGTAGTCGTACACCTTTTTCACGGGGAGGTATTCACCTATGGACAGTGGTTCTTTACTAGGGTCTTCGCCTTGGTTATAGTCGAAATACAAACTGTAATGCGGAGTCATAATAGCACGGTTGTGGCGTTGAGCAGCGGCTATACCTCCTTCGGTACCTCGCCACGACATTACAATCGCGTCTTGTGAAATGTTATCTCCCTCCAAAATCTCGTCCCAGCCTATTATCTCTCTACCTTTCTTCTTGAGGAACTGCTCTACGCGCGATACCACATAGCCTTGTAGTTTCTGTTCGGCAGTGTGTTCAGCGTCGCCTTTTAAGCCCAACGCTTTAATTTTAGCCTGACATTTAGGGCACTCTTTCCAACGTGTTTTAGGACACTCATCACCTCCTATATGAATATATTTAGAGGGGAAAAGTTCGGTAATTTCGTCGAATACGCCTTCTAAGAACTCATAAGAAGCCTCATTGCCAGCGCAAAGTACATCTTCGAAAACACCCCATTTGGTACCTACTGCATAGTCCTTGCCTGTACAACCCAACTCAGGGTAAGCCGTGAGCACAGCTAAGGTATGTCCGGGGATATCTACCTCGGGAATAATCGTAATATAGCGGTCTTGGGCGTATTTTACAATCTCTTTAATCTGTTCTTGGGTGTAGAACCCGCCATAAGGTTTGCCATCAAATTGGTGGGGTTTATCTTTGAGCAAATGCCCAATAAGCGTTTCTTTGCGTGTTGAACCTACCTCAGTAAGGCGAGGGTATTTTTTAATTTCTATACGCCACCCTTGGTCATCGGTGAGGTGCCAATGGAACTTATTAAGGTTATGAAGTGCGAGTATATCAATGTACTGCTTGATAAAATCTACTGTAAAGAAATGCCTGCTCACATCAAAATGCATTCCCCGATAGGCAAAGCGAGGCGCATCGTCTATCACAGCCGTAGGGAACGCTAAGGATTTAGGTTCTGTTACGTCAATCGACTTGCGCAAGGTTTGTATGCCGTAGAACACACCTGCGGGACTTGCTCCATCGATAGTAATTTGCTCACTTGCTACGGTAAGTTGATAAGCCTCTTGGTTAGTTTTTTTAAGGTCGGTTTTAAGACGAATAACCTTCCCACTGTTCACATTGGGCTCAGTGGTAAGAGTAAGCCCTGTGATTTCTTTAAGATAAGAGGCAAGGAATTGGGCATTCCTTTGTAGTAAGGCATCATCTTGTGGATAGGTAATCACGGTTTGAGCATCGAGCTCAAAAGGTTTCTGATGGGTATAACTAATGGATTGTGGTAGCGGAATTACCTCGTAATGAATTACAGGCTCAGTGCCTTTACAAGCCATAAGACATAGTGTTACTAAACTAAATATAAGTTTTTTCATTGGTGGTGGTTTGATTTTTAATATTTAATAGTTGGGATATATTGTGCTCGATAAAAAGTAAAAGGCAACATAAAAGAACGTTTTATGATGGGTGTTTCGTTGCGGTCGGTAATGATAATTTGTTTTTTGGTACTCAACGTGATTAGTAACAAGTACTCACCTATAAATTGTGCATTGCTACGGTTTGATGAGGCTAAGTCTTTGGGAAGTGCTACTGCCATAGGAACTGTTACTGTTTTGCTTTGTTCATTCACTTTATACAAAATAGCTCTCGAGCCTGTATCGGAATCTGAACGCGCATTGTCAATCACTAACACCTCGTTAGGTGCTTTCGGGTTAGCACAGTGCATTCCGTGAGTAAAGTATTTTTTCTCAGGTTTTATGGTGCCATTTTCGCCTATGCGATATAGTAACTTCCCTGTTTTACCGTCAATTTTCCAAAGTTCTCCATAACGATTAAACGTCATATAGTAATTACCTTCGCTATCGTAGTTAAAGGAGTTGGCGTGTAGCCAATCTTTTTTTACTCCTTGTATTTTTATATTAGGATCGGTAGTGGGGTCTACATAATCAAAACAACTCCATTGCTGGGTGATTTCTCCTCTTCTATTCATAATCACAAAACCATCACCTTTTACAGTATCGGTGGTTGTTCCGCCTTGTGCAGTGAGGTCGAAAGTTTTATCAATATAGGTTACTAATCCTATACTACCATCGGGCATAGGGCGACACTCGTGATGCACTTCCCGTCCGTTAAGTGCAGGAACAGTAGCAAAGTCTTTTTGAAATACTACCTCCCCAAAGAGGTCTATAATTTTAATACTTTTAGCATTGAAAGTATAAGGACTTCCAACAGGGTAAGTAGGATTGGTAAGAATGTAAAACTGCTGACGCTGTGCATCGTAATTTACGACCAAAGGCTCTTCGGGCACTTGCTCATACCATACTACTACTCCTTTAGTATCTGTTAGATAGATGGCTTTTGTACCATTCATACGGGCATTTGCAAAAAAATAACCGCCTATATCTTCTTTTAGGTCGTCTATCAGTAATGTTGCATTAGGAAGAAAAGCCTCCACACTTTTTGTTTTAAAGGTTTTCACTGCCGACTTATCTCCTTTCTCGGTAATGATTTGGCAACTGTATTGCCTATCGGGTTTGAGGAACAATAGCGTTTTACGTTCTATCCCTTTGCCCTGATAGGTATTGGTTTGCTGTACTTGTTCCGGATGGTTCACTTCCCAATAAGCTATATGGAAGGACGTTTCTCCGCTGAAAGTTGCTGTTACTTCCGCGCGAAGGTTATTCGTCTTGCTCAAAGACACCTCAAAATCGGTAAGATTACTCTGATACGGAGGGACAAAAGGGTCTTCTTTTTTAGGGGGAATAGGGTCTTCTTTTTTAGGGATAAAAAGTTCGTCTTTTTTACAAGAAACTAATACCCCCCCTATGATTAAAAACAAAATAATAATCGATTTTCTCATATTTTAAATCTTTCTTGTTCCTATATGTTATTTCAATAAGAAAAAAGCGTTAGTCTTTATCGGGATTTACAGGCTCAATAGCATTACTAAAAGGCTCATATGTCACATAATCCCACAAGGCATAATGGTCTCTGGTAGGAATACGGTCGCCTATAAAATCTATATTTTCTACACTGCAAAAGATACGGAAAGGATACTGCTGCCCATAGTTGAGCTCCGTATGAAGGTGTTGCACCCCATCGATGAGCCACGTAGCAATATAATGGTTGTTCTGCGGATTGATAGCTAATTTAATCTGAAAAGTATGCCATTGGTCGCTGTCTATAAGCACCTCAGCATTTTGCTTCCAAGGATTATTCTGGCTGGTCATAAACACCACTACCTGCCCCTCTTTTGCGCCCAACTTCTTCCTGCGTTTGGCATCACCTGAGCCTACTTCAAAATCTATCTCGTGCCCCTCACTGTTATACAGAAAAGAGCCTATACTTGCCCAAGCACCCGTTTCCATCGGCGGAATGTAAGCACGCCAAGTGTAAATACCTGCCCCGTAACGGTGTACTGTTTTTTGTTTTTTGCGCTGTTCAGTATGAGCTTTCGTCCATATTTTCAGTGCCCAACCATCTTCGGCGTAAGAATCACTTACCACTTTGGCATAAGTTTCTTTGTCCTTCCCTTGTGGGTAATCCTCGTCCTGATTACCTAATAACCAACCGTCAAGCGTTTTAAAATCCCATCGCATCACTTTGGTTTTATCAATGGTCACCTCAGGAATATCACTCGATTGTTTGCTACAGCTTACAAAAGCTGTCCAACACATTGCCATTAAAAATAGATTTACTCGTTTCATATGCTTTTATTTTTTCGTTTTTGCTTTGTTTAAAATTCTCTTTTGCTTTATTGTTTCTTCGCTATTCCTTCTCCGTTTCTTCTCCGTTTCTTCTCCGTTTCTTCTCCGTTTCTTCTCCGTTTCTTCTCCGTTTCTTCGTCTTTCCTTCGTCTTTCCTTCGTCTTTCCTTCGTCGTTTCTTCGTTCATTATTCGTTATTGCATCGCTACACTCCACCTTTTCCGTCATACTTCCCCTAGTGCCTATAACCTAAGACCTCACACTTCCCCATTTACTAATTTTCTAATTTACTAATTTCCTAATTATCCCTTCTCCTTTTCCGTCATACTCCCCCCTAGTGCCTATGGCCTAAGGCCTATTGCCTATTCCTCTTTCTTTCGCCTCGAAACCCCGTTTTTGCCGTTTTTTGCTTTGTTGTATTACAGTATTAATCAATTACTTACATACCCTTCCTATACCAATCGTCCAAGATTCGTATAAGCTTCCTATAAGCTCTCTATAAGCTAACCCCACCTAATTTACAGCTCATCTTTTACCTTTTATCTAAATTCCTCCTTTTGAAAATCTCCGTTTCCTTCCGAAAAGCTCAAAAACTCTTTATCCTAATAATTTTTCACTTTTCACTATACAAACTGGTGTGAGGGTTGTAATGAATACCGTTTTAACTAACAACAAAGCAATTCTATTAATATTCTATAAAGGTAGATAATTACAACCCCTTTACCAGCCATTTATAAAAGCAATATGTAAGTCTCGTTTTATTAGCGAGGTTTATAAGAATAAGGATATGGTTGATAAGTTACATAATCCCATAAGCCTACAACATCTTCTGTAGTAGGACGTTCTCCTAAAAAGTCTAAGTTCTCTACACTACAAAATATATGAAATAATTTTTCTTGTCCATAGTTTAGTTTTGACTTATAACGGTCTACTCCGTCTATAGCCCAAGTAATGATATAGTTCTGACCATTAATAGCTTGATTTATTTCCAATCTTATCTGAAAAGTATGCCACGATCCTTTATTTCTCTCATCAACTGTAACAATCTCAGTATCGTGATGTAGTTCTGGATTATTTTGGCTTGTAATATAAGCTATCAACTGATTGTTTTTCGTTGCGTGAGCTTCTCTTCTTTTTCTAACAGTTCCTGAACCAACCTCAAAATCTACTTCGTGTTGGTCATCATTATAAAGCCAAGAACCTACGCTCACTCTTTCACCAATATTCATTGTAGGAATGAAAACACGCCAAGTGTAAATCCCTGCACCAAACATTTGTTTTGTCTTTAATTTTTTCCGCTCTTTTGTCCCTGCTTTTGTCCATATCTTCAAAGCCTTACCATCGTCACAACCATCTTTATAAACTGATGAACAATGGTCTACATTCTTATTAGGTTCTTGGTTGGCTAAAATCCAATCTGAAAGAGGATAAGAACTAAAGTGCCATCTGTAAGTTCCAACAGGATTATCAGGCTTAGGGTCAGGTGTAGGCTTAGGTGTAGGAACTACAGCTCCACCATTGGGCGTATACTTAACATTATCCCATACACCTGTTGTAGGAGTGGTAGCAGGTTTATCACCTACTTTTGGTAAGTTCTCTACACTACAAAAGATATTGAAAAGGTTGTCTTGACCATAATCAAGTGTTCCTTCCAATTTATCCTTTCCTTCTCTTCCATCTACTGTAAGGATAGCGTGATAATTACCATTCACTAACTTCAATTCTATCTTAAACCTATGCCAATCTTGTTGGGTAATAGCTATCTTTTTAGTTGCCATTCCATAACCACCCAATTCTGCTATTACTTGATTATCAGTAAGTCTCATTTGGGAGCGTTCCGCATTCTTTCCTGAATAGACTTTGATAGCCAATTCGTGATTGTCATCTTTGTAAAGAAAGCAATTCACACTCGTTTGGGCTCCTTTCTCGAATTTAGGGACATACAATCTCCACTCATATACTCCCGCTCCATATTGTCTTACAGTTTTGAGTTTGTTGCGTTGCAAAGTATTCACCTCTGTGTGAATAATAAGTCCACCGTTTGTACAGCCAGGGCTATGTTGTATCTTATAGCAATTAGGCTTACTGTTCTGATTGGCTTCTATCCAATCGTTAGAAGGAGCATCAAACTCCCAAAACATTACCCCTTTTTGAGCCTGTTGTGCAGCATTAAGCGATTGCCCATCGCTTGATGTAGTTGTTGCGTTGCGGGTAGTTTCCTCAGAATCTATCTTACAACCAACATAGATGAACAAGGTCATCACCAATGAAAAAATAAATGTTTTTTTCATACTAAAATCATTAAGTTGTATGCTTTATTCTTAGTTTTCTTTTTAAGAAAAAGAGGCTGTCTCGTTGTTGGAGGTGAGACAGCCTCAGAAAAATCAATTTGCCATTTATAGATAAACATCGATTACTACTAATAGGCGGTATATTCAATAAAGTTAAACTTCGTTTCTAAGTGTTTTGTAAGAGCTTTATCGAGTTTAGCCCATTTCATCCAAGGTCTATTAGCAGCTGCTTCGGCTATAAAGAAGAACTTAAATTCATCTTCACCATAATTTGCAACTAAAGTTTTTAATACCTTACCATCAATAGAGTAAACAATAGTATACTTGTTATTTACTTTTTTAAGGTCGATGGTAAGTTTGTAGTCTTTGTTAGCATCTAATAAGCCAACATATTCGTCTACCGCAGGTTCAGCTCCTTGTATATATAGCAATAACTGATTGGGTTTAGCTCCTAAACGAGTACGATCCTCTTCTGAGCCTATACGAGCCATCATTAAAAAGAGGCGTTCAGTTACTTTCCCTTTTTCATCTTCTGCATAATAATAAAGATTAGCTCCTGATTGGAATTGAGTACCCGCAGGAATGGTTGATACATCGGGGAAGCGGACAGACCACGTATATTTTCCATAGCCCATTTTCATACCCAACTTGTATTGTACCTTAGCAATAGTATTACCACTATCTACTCCTAACACCAATTTACCACTATCTACTTTAGCAATACCCCATTTCAACCAATCGTCGGGGAAGCTGTTGAAAGTCCATTTCTTTACTTCTCCTGTATCTGGTTCTGGTTCTGGGTCAGGTGGGTTAAGTTGGTTTTGAGGTTCTGTAGGTTCCATAGAATATGAGTAGGGAGTATAGGTTACATAATCCCATAAGCCATAATTATCTTTATAAGGCCAGCTATCGCCTACAAACTTCAAGTTCTCAGTACTACAAAAGATATAAAAAGGGTGCTCTTGCCCATAAGTGAGTTGCTGAGCGGCACACTTTACATCATCAATAAGCCAAGTAGCAAAATACTTTCCTCCTGCTAATTTTAGGTCAATTTGGAACGTATGCCACGCATTCTTCTTGATTTTTATTTTTTGGTGTAAAGCTGGGTTATCCTGGCTGGTAATATAAGCAATCACTTCATCATCAGCAACTCCTAAGGCATCACGGTCTTTAGCCGTACCAGAACCTACCTCAAAGTCCAGTTCGTGTTTATCGCTATTCCACAACCAAGAACCTATGCTCACACGTTCAGTAGTTCCTAAATCAGAGATATAGGCACGCCAAGTGTAGAGTCCTGCTCCGTATTGTTTTTTAGTTTTGAGCTTTTTACGCTCTTTGGTACCTGCTTTAGTGAATATTTTCACTACTTTACCATCTTCAGCTTGTGTATTGCTCTCCACTGAAGTTTGTGAAATATTAGCCTGTTCTCCTTGACTGGCATTAAGCCAATCATTGGTATTATCAAAGTTCCACTTCACTTGCTTAGCAGTAACCAAACTGCCTTCTTGTGGAGTTCCTATCTCACTGCGTGGGTTATCGCTAAAACGCCCATCTACATCGCTCTTGTCGCAGCCTATCATACTAAGCATCGCAACAGCCATCAGTATTGGTTTTGTATAGGTTTTCATATGAGTTTACATTTAAGATTATTGTTCTCTAAAAGAACGGTTGTTTTGTAGGTCAGGGAATTTGTTACTATACACCCCTGGTATAGGGTAATACCTACGTTTGTCATAAGGTTTAAACGGATTGCTGAACTTAGGATACACTTTCCATTCAGGACTCAAATCATAAGGATTCTTTACTACATTAGGGTCTCTTCTGGCATTTAAATTGGCTTCTTTAGTTTCCAATTTTTGTTTAACAAGATCCATATAAGCATCTAAGCGGTCTTTCCATAATCCCATACGGATAAGGTCTACACGACGAACTCCCTCCATATTAAGCTCAAACAAGCGTTCATCACACAATTTACTACGCATATCTTCTTTAGAAGCAAAGTTTGCCAAGGTATAATTGTGGTTGCTATTTTCAAAAGCTCTCTCACGGATTTTATTAATCAAATCCACTGATTCTTGAGTAGGTCCATTGAGCTCATTAAGGATTTCAGCCTTGCAAAGCAATACATCAGCATAACGCAATAAGATGAGGTTATTAGGTGTATTATAATTATAGGTTCCTGGTTTCGTATATTTGTATTTTTTAGTATATATCGCATCATTCTCTACTATTTGCGGATTACTTTTTTCATTCCTAAGCGTTCCTACTTCATTAAGTTTAGGAGATATGTACTTTATAGGTTTTCCGTACACGTTGTTGAAAGAAGTTACAATAAGCTCTTTGAGGCGTTGGTCATCACTATCAAACTTCCAGTACAATTCCAGAGGCATATTGATATTGTTCCAGCCCATATCATATTCCCAAGGAGTGAAATACAAAGCTAAATCTGAAGAACCTGAGGGCACTTTATCACTTGCTCGTATAGCAAAGATAATCTCGTTATTATTTAAGGTTTCTGGCTTAGAAGGGTCGAACACATCAAACACTTTAGCTTGTAAGGCGTATTTACCTGAGGTTATCACTTGGTCTGCATACATTAAAGCAGCTTGCCAAGCAGCGGTAGCATCTTTACCTTCTTCACGCAAACGCCCTGCTTTACGCATATTAAGACGCATCAAATAGCCATAAGCCGCGCCTTTGGTAGGACGACCTGAAGCTCCCTCTGTTGTAGTACCCCATTCATCGGGAAGGTTATTAGTAGCAATGAGCAAATCTTGTTCTATTTGGTCATCTAATTCCTCAACAGTAGCCAAAGTAGGGTTAGCATCAGCTTCGTAGAAACCATTTGTTATCAAGGGTACTCGATAAAAAGCATTGGTAAGCTGATAGAAAGCAAAAGCACGCAAAAAGTGGGCTTCGGCTAAAAGCTCTGGTTTCTTATCGGCGGTTTTGAAACGAGATTCAGGAATCATTGAGATATTGTCAATAGCAGTATTGGCACAACCAATCATTTGCCAGTTACCATTGTAGCATCTCGCAAGTTCTACGTTGCCAGAGAGACCATTTTCATTGTATATCTCAAAAGCAATACCATCTTTAAAACAGTCATCAGTAGACATATCGTTGATGTAGAAGTTGCTTGTGTGTGTAGCCCCAAGAAGGTAACGATAAATTCCGTTTACACCTTCTTGTGCATTTTCTTCGGTAGTATAGGCGTTATTAGCATTGTAAACCGAAGTTAAATCTTCTTTGAGTTCACAAGCGGTAAACGAGAGTCCCAAAAGGCCTACCAATATATATAATTTATAATTCGTTTTCATTATTCTTTTGCGTTAAAAAGTTAATTTCACTCCAAAGTTAATAGTTCTGTAAGCAGGATAAGAGTTCAAGTCTAATCCTTGTGCAATAGCACTACTACCATTGGTACTAATATCGGGGTCGAAACCTTGGTATTTAGTGAAGGTAAGCAAATTTTGAGCTCCTACAAACATACGCATTGTTTTAAGAGTTTTCATATTCCATTGACTACCTGTGAAGGTATATCCTAACTCAACATTGCGCAATTTTACGAAATCGGCATCTTCTACAAAACGAGAGTTTACATAAGAACCATATTGCAATTTGGCTGTTTTTTGATAACCATTACGAGGTACACTGTTAGAAGCGTGCGCTTTTGTCCAACGGTCAGCTGAATCTGAAAGGCGGTTATTATCTTCCAAATAAATACGAGTTAAGTTAAGCATCTTGGCTCCTAATGAGGCTTCAAAGAAGAAAGAGAAGTCAAAACCTTTATAGGTAAAACTATTGTTAAGACCTATGATAGTTTTAGGAATACCAGTCCCCAATACGGTACGGTCGTTTTCGTCTATTTTACCATCACCATTGAGGTCTTTAAACTTAGGGTCACCAGGTGCTGAGTTAGGCTGTGGTGCATAAGTTTCACCTTCTTGAAGGATACCATCGAACTCATAACCATAAATAGCACTGAGAGGTTCTCCTTCTTTGAGCATCATATATTCTTTTTCGTCATAAGAACCGTGAGGACGTATATACTGAAAACGTGGTTTTCCATCGTTGAGTTTCAATACCTCACTGCGGTTATGAGAGAAGTTAAATGCTGTAGTCCACACAAAATCGTTTTTATTGATATTGGTAGATTTGATAGCCACTTCAAAGCCTCGGTTTTCAATCTCACCATCGTTTACCATCATTGCGGTATACTCAAAACGGCGACCGTCATTCACATAGTTAGGGAAACCTCCTGAAGGGTGAATAGGGTCAGGGTTTAACAAGTCGTGAGTGCGTTTGATATAATAATCGAAGCTGGCTTCTACTCTACCAACCACTAAATCGATACCGGCATTCCATTGTGCAGTGGTTTCCCAGCGGAGTTTTGGATTGTAGGGATTAGAAGGATACATACCTTTAGAGTTCACATCATTACCAATATACACATCGCGTACAGAGTATTGGTATTGTGACAAACCAAAGCGGATACCATCGTTACCACTAAGTCCATAGCTAGTGCGCAATTTGATACGAGAGAAAAGAGGTTTAGCAAATTTCATAAACTCTTCTTCACCTAAGTGCCAAGCGATAGACCCCGCAGGAAATATACCCCAACGATAGTCAGCTCCAAACACTGATGAACCATCGGCACGAACTGAAGCGTTGATAATATAACGGTTATTGAAGATGTATTCGGCACGACCGAAAACAGAAGCTTTTTTGATTGAGGATTCACCTGAACCTATCCAATCTAAGTGTTGGGCAGCTCCAATATTTTTGAAAGAGAATACATCGGAAGCAAAACCATAGGCTTGCACTTCATCTCCTTTACCTCTTTGATAAATATAGGAAGTACCTGCGGTTACTTTTACATCGTGTTTACCTTCCATTTTAGGGTGATAAGTAGCCACACCTTCTATTTGGTGTTTTACGTTTTCTTCGTGACTGAGAAATGCTTGTCCTTTGTAAGACTGACCTATAGAAGTAGAACGGTCATAATACTTTTCAGTTTTTAAATGGTCATAAGCATAGGTATAACGACCATTGATAGTAAGTGAAGGCAACAAATCAATATCGGCATAGGCGGTTGCATACATTGTATTAAAATGGCGATAGAGTTGTGCTCCGCTCATTTCTTCGAACACAGCAGGACGACGGTCTTTAGTTCCAAACACATCGAAACCTTCTTTATTTTTCCAAGGTTCCAAATTAAAGATACGATACATAATATTTTTATCAGAAGAGACTGTACCCATATCTAAGAATTTCTTTTTAGATTTGGAAAAACTCATATTAGCACCCGCTCTTACTTTCGGACTTATCTTGTACTGCAAATTAATGCGTCCTCCATACCGATTATAATCGGTATTGAGCAGAATACCAGGTTCGGTAAGGTAGTTACCTGACATAAAAGCGGATAAGCGGTCAGTACCTCCTGATACAGAAAGTTGATGCAATACAGTAAAGGCATCGTGAGTGGTTTCTTTGAGCCAATCGGTACCTTTACCGCGATAGGTAGCTTGTTGAGCTGTCCATTTGCCATAAGCGGCATCTTGGGTTTGTTCATATAAGCGACGGGTAAGTGCTATGGTTTCTCCAGCATCGAGCAAATCCCAAGGATTATACATATTCTTATAAGAAGTTTGGTTAGAATACTCTACATTAAAGCTACCTTCTTTACCTTTTTTAGTAGTAATAAGGATAACCCCGTTAGCACCACGAGCTCCGTAAATAGCGGTAGTAGAGGCATCTTTTAAGATTTCGATTGATTCGATGTCGTCTATACTGATTTGCGACATATTATCTGTTTGGAATCCATCGATTACATAAAGTGGTTCGTTATCGGCACTTACTGAAGAAGCACCACGCACACGGATAGATACATTACCACCAGGCTCGAGTGAGTTTTGGCGCACTTGTACTCCTGAGGCACGACCTTTTAACATCTGTGACATATCGGCTACTACCCCTGCTTTTACATCATTGGTTTTGATGGAGGTAATAGCACCTGCTAAATCACGTACTTTGGTAACGCCATAACCTACGACCACTACTTCGTCTAACTTTCTTTGCTCTTCGGCAAGAGCAATATTCAAAGGTGAAGGTGTATTGGCGGTTACTTTTACATTTTGAGTTACATAACCCATAAATGAGACTTCTAAGGTTTGCCCTACCGATACCTCTATGGTATACTTACCGTTCATATCGGTACTGACACCCTTACTAGTTCCTTTAATTACTACCGAAGCACTCATTAGGGGCTCTTTGGTAGTAGCATCGCTGACAGTTCCACGGATAGTGCGTTGTTGCGCATAGCTCCAACTCACTAATAAGAACAACAGAACTGATAAAAATAGATTTCTTTTCATACAATGGTTGTTTGTTCGTTTGTTTTCGTATGGTTTTGATGGTTCAAAAGTACAAAATAGTTGAAGAAATGGGGGTTTAAAATCGTCTATAAAAGGTTTAAAATCGTCTAATGAGTTTTAAGATATTCATAATCAAAGGCTAAAAAGAAGCTCTAAGAAAGTAATAAAAAGAAAAATAGCCTATAACAAATAGAAAAAAGATAAAAACAAAAGAATAAAAGATAAAAAAAGCCCCCAAAAAGAGGGCTTCGCAATTTAAAAATATATTACAATGCCGAGAAAAATCTCGTTATTTTTATCCACACTTACAATCAGTTTCTCCTCCACAACTTTTCTTTTTCTTTTTAAAAAAAAGTGTTTTTACGAGATAGCCTACTGCTATAACAACTAATATATAAGCGATGATTTCTTGTGTATTCATAGAAATATCTATTTATTGAGTAATTCAAAAGCTACATTTATTTGTGCTTCTACCGCTATTTTGCCTATTGCTAAGGTGTCGTCGTTAGCTTCTGCTCCGCTACTACCTAAGCTCACTTTACTGGATCTGAAAGTAGGTTGTACATCGTTAAAGTTTGATGAAAGTTCTTTAACAGCAATGGCTTTGCCTATATTTTGGTCTAAACTTACCGCATAGAGTAGTGCTTTTTTACGAGCATCTTCAATGGCAGCTACACGAGCGTCTTGTAAATGCTTTTCTTTATTCTTCACATCGAAACTTACACTGTTGATACGGTTTACGCCTGCATCGAAAATAGCGTTCATTAAACTATCGTATTTGCTAATATCTTCTAATTTGATAGTAATATTTTGTAAAACGCGGTATTTATTAATCTTGTTATAATCGTCTTTATAAAGTGAAACATAGCTGGTTTGGAAGTTTTCCTTTGGCAGTTCTTTACTCAAAGTCTCCAAGACTTTGGCTACTTCTTCACTGTTTTTTTGTCGCAAATTTTTAAGGTCAAGTCCTTCTCTTTCTATACTGATGGAGATGTTTACGACATCGGGGGTAACATATACAATGCCTTCACCCACCACTTGCACTGAAGGCGTTTGGGTTTGTGCTATTGCCATTGTAGAGACCAATGAGAATAATAAAATGTACTGTTTCATATGTTTGTTTTTAGTTTATTATATGCAATTTATATGCCAAAGGTGCGAGGTTGTAGCACGACAGGCAGGCGGATAATTTGGAAATTAGCTAATGGTTAATGATTAATGATTAATGGTTAATTTGGGAGAGGACTATATAAAGCTTATAGGATAGATGAATGAAGAGTGGTTCTACAGTGGCTCTACAGTGGCTCTACAATGAAGACTAACCAAAGATTAACTGAATACTAAGTGAATACTGATTGAGTTTAGAATGTTACTAATAGCAATCAAGGGTTGAATTAACCTATTGATTATAAATATTCCCCTTACAATACCTTTCTCTCGCTGGTTATCTTCAAAAAAAGACCGTACAAAGCACACGAGGAGGTATAAAATTAGCAAATGAAACAGAAAATTAATTGAAGAAGCTCGGAGGCACGAGCTACAAGAAACGCATTAGCGGAGGGATTCATTTAATTCACGGATTTTAGTAACAAGTTGCTTAGGTTTTACAAAGACATTCTTCAAAAGGATACTGTAAATCAGAATTATATATAGAAATGATATTAACTTTTAATTTTGTATGTTTGCTATAGTAAGAATTTTTCCTATTAGCCTATTTGTTAATTATTTTGTACCTTTGCCCCCTCGATAGATAAAACAATGAACACACAACAAAAAATCATCATTTATAAGACCGAAGACGGCAAGGTGAAAATCTCGCTTTTTGCCAAAGACGGCTCGGTGTGGTTGAACCAAAATCAGCTTGCTGACCTTTTTGACACCTCTGTTCCTAATATCAGCATGCACATATCTAATATACTAAAGGATAATGAATTATCTACAAATTCAGTTATTAAGAATTACTTAACAACTGCCTGTGATGGGAAGAATTATGAAGTTACTTTTTACAGTTTGGATATGATTCTCGCTATTGGATTCAGGGTGCGTAGTAAGCGAGGAGTTCAGTTCAGGCAATGGGCAAACCAGTACTTGAAAGAATTTATGGTGAAGGGATTTGTGATGGACGATGAACGGCTGAAAAACCCCGATGGGCGACCTGATTATTTCGACGAATTACTCGCCCGTATTCGCGACATTAGAGCTTCGGAAAAACGCTTCTACCAAAAAATAAGAGACTTATTTATGCTCAGTAGCGATTATGATAAAACCGATAAGGCGACCCAGATGTTTTATGCACAAACTCAAAATAAAATTCTATACGCTATCACAGGTCAAACGGCTGCTGAACTGATTGTCAGTCGTGCTGATGCTTCGCAAAACAATATGGCACTTACCTCGTGGGAGGGAAACATAGTGAGGAAAGGGGATATTTACATAGCTAAGAATTACCTTACTGATGATGAGATTGATAGCTTAAATCGCTTTGTAATGGTATTCTTGGAATCGGCGGAATTAAGAGCTAAAAACCGACAAGACATTACTATGGATTTTTGGCGTGAGAACATCAATAGGATTATTGAATTCAACGATAAAAAAGTACTAAAAGGCAATGGTTCGGTGAGCAACGAACAAATGAAAACGATAGTGAGAAAAGTGTATGACGAGTTTGAAGTGAAACGGAAACAATATGATGCTCAGCAAGCTGACTTAGAAGATTTAAAAGAAATAGAAGAGTTAGAAGCGCATATAAAACTGCTAAAATAAACAAATGAAAACCAAAGAGATACTTATAAAGGGTGCGAAATTGCACAACCTTAAAAATATAACTGTAGGAATTCCTCGTAATAAGTTAGTGGTGATTACAGGACTTTCGGGCTCGGGTAAATCATCATTGGCGTTTGACACGCTTTACGCCGAAGGACAGCGCCGTTATGTGGAGAGCCTATCGTCGTACGCGCGTCAGTTTTTGGGTAAGTTAGACAAGCCCAAAGTAGATAATATCATAGGAATTGCGCCTGCCATTGCTATTCAGCAGAAAGTAAACACCTCGAACCCACGTTCTACTGTGGGTACTTCTACCGAGGTGTACGACTACTTGAAACTACTCTTTGCTCGTATCGGGAAGACGTATTCGCCAATCTCGGGACAAGAGGTGAAAAAACATACGGTTACCGATGTGGTTGATGTGGTGATGCGCTATCCCGAAGGCACAAAACTGTTGCTTTTAGCCCCTGTGAGTATCCCCAAAGACCGTACCGTAGAGCAAGTGCTCAAACTCCTATTACAACAGGGCTATGCACGCATTCTATACAAAGAAGAAATCATTCGTCTTGAGGAAGACAACTTGCCTAAGAATCTCGACAATTTCCAATTGGTAATAGATAGGGTGATTGTGCGTCACGACGAAGACTTTCAGCACCGCCTTGCCGATGCCGTAGACACGGCTTTCTTTGAAGGGAAGGGTGAATGCTATATTCAAGAAATGGACGGAGTGGTACAAACGCATTTCAGCAATCGGTTTGAGTTGGACGGTATCACTTTTTTAGAGCCTAACGTACACTTATTCAGCTTTAACAACCCTTATGGAGCTTGCCCAAAATGCGATGGTTATGGTGATACTATCGGACTTGATGAAGACCTTATCGTACCTAACACAGGTCTTTCGGTCTACGAGAATGCTATCTATCCTTGGCGTGGCGAGACGATGAGTTGGTTTCGTGACCAATTGGTGAATAATGCCTATAAGTTCGATTTCCCGATACACAAGCCTTGGTTTGAGCTCACTGATAAGCAAAAACAATTGGTTTGGGACGGCAACAAGTATTTCACAGGACTCACCGATTTTTTCAAAGAGTTAGAAGACAAAAGTTATAAAATACAAAACCGAGTGCTCTTGGCACGCTATCGCGGAAAAACGCGTTGTCACGAATGCCACGGCAAGCGTTTGCGCAAAGAGGCTAACTACGTGAAAATAGCAAGCAAAAGCATTTCGGACTTGGTAGAATTGCCTATTGAAGAACTACAAGTCTTTTTCAAAGAACTCAAACTCACCGACTATGAGCAAGAGGTAGCCAAACGATTGCTTTTAGAAATTAACAACCGCTTGCAATTCCTCACCGATGTGGGCTTAGGTTACTTAACGCTCAACCGAAAATCGAATACGCTCTCAGGGGGGGAAAGCCAGCGCATTAACTTAGCAACCTCGTTGGGTAGTAGTTTGGTAGGCTCTATGTACATACTCGATGAGCCCAGTATCGGTTTGCACCCGCGCGATACCGAACGACTGATAAGCGTACTAAAATCCTTACGCGACTTGGGCAATACGGTGATTGTGGTGGAGCACGACGAGGATATTATGAAAGCTGCCGACCATATTATTGATATAGGTCCTGAAGCCGGTACGCACGGTGGCGAAGTAGTAGCGACAGGCACTTACGATGAACTCCTAAAAGCCAACACCCTTACGGGGAAATACCTTAGTGGGCGCTTAACAATTGAAGTACCCAAAAAGCGACGTACTTCGCCTCACTACATTACTTTGGTAGGCTGTCGCGAGAACAACCTTAAAAATATAGATGTTACCTTCCCTTTGGATATGCTCACCGTAGTTACAGGGGTATCGGGTAGTGGAAAATCGACTTTGGTGAAAAAGCTACTCTATCCTGCTATTCAGAAAGAATTAGACTTAGGGGGAGAGAAAATCGGTCAGTTTACTAAGATAGAGGGCAAATACAAGCACTTGCAAAGTGTGGAGTTTGTAGACCAAAACCCTATTGGAAAATCCACCCGTTCAAATCCTATTACCTATATTAAGGCTTACGACGATATTCGCGCCCTCTTTGCAAGTCAGAAGTTGGCAAAGATGCGCAATTTCCAATCTAAACACTTCTCATTCAACGTTGATGGGGGGCGTTGTGAAGTATGTAAAGGAGAGGGTGAAGTAACTATAGAAATGCAATTTATGGCTGATGTGCACCTCACTTGTGAGGCTTGTGGAGGCAAACGCTTCAAAAAAGAAGTGCTTGAAGTGATGTACGAAGGCAAAAACATAGATGACCTGCTGAACACTACTATTGACGATGCCGTAGCCTTTTTCCAAAAGCACAAACAAACCAAAATAGCCGAAAAGCTAAAACCTTTGCAAGATGTAGGTTTGGGGTATGTAACACTGGGGCAATCCTCCTCTACTCTATCGGGTGGGGAAGCCCAACGGATAAAGTTAGCGTCGTTTCTATCGAAATCGGACAGTAAAGAAAAGGTGCTTTTCATCTTCGATGAGCCTACTACGGGGTTGCACTTTCACGACATTCGAAAGCTCTTAGACTCGCTACAAGCTCTTATAGAAAAAGGGCATTCGGTAATTATTATAGAGCACAATGTAGAGATGATAAAATCGGCTGACTACGTGATAGATTTAGGTTTAGAAGGCGGTGCCAAGGGAGGTAAGCTCGTAGCGACAGGCACGCCCGAAGAAATCGCTAAAAACAAAAAGAGCTACACAGGAAAATACTTAAAACTGAAATAAAAAAGAGTTCGGTATTCTTACCGAACTCTTTTTTATTGATAATCCTAATAATAAACTACGCTTGACGAAGTTGCTTTTCCAAAGCAATAGCTTTAGGGAAAAGAATATTGTTTTCGAGGTGAATATGACGATTTAAATCGGTTTCAAACTCTTGCAACATTTGATAGGTTACCTTGTAAGTATTACAAGCGTCGGCAGGAGGCGTATAGTTATTGGTAAGCTTTACTATTTCCTCGAAACGCTCACCTTCTGCACTGTGTTCGTGCATCATCATTGCAATAGGGTTCTCTACCGTACCGAAAGGTATATCGCCAAGAGGTTGCCCTGATTGTTGTGCTTTTACGAGGCTTTCGATAAAAGGGAAAAGCACTCCTTCTTCTTTTTTAAAATGCGACTCGAGGTCACGAGCACTCTCATTAAAAATACGATTGATTTCAAAGAGTTCAGGATGACGCTCGCCGTGCACACGACATAGCTTATCGAGAAACTGCAAAAGCATAGGGGTTTTGTCGCGCACGTATTGGTGATGAATGCGCACAATATAGTTAGCAAGCAAGTCGAGAGGCCAATCGCGTACATCGACCTCGTTACCATTGCCTTTGGGGAGCGCTTCTAACTCACTGATAAGTGCGTTTTTCTCTACTCCTTTTTTCTCACAGGCTTCGTCGATAGTACGACCTCCTTTGCAGCAAAAATCAATACCGTGTTTTTTAAATATAGCGGCAGTGCGAAAATCGTCGGCTACGATTTCGCCAATGGTTTTGTTTGTTGTTATACTCATAATGATTTAATTTGAGAGGGCAAAGGTATGAAAAATATTTGGATAATAAAAGTGTATTATATCTTTTTTGTTTGTTATACAAATACTATCTCTTAGAAATAAAGTAGTTTTTGCTTTTAACATTCCTTTTACATTAACAAATATTTAAGACCTTCATTTTAACATTAAGAAGATGCTTAAATCCTTTTATCGTTCTAAAATGAATAAAGGAAAAGGTAACACAATAGCTTTTTTATAGGGATTTTGGGCGTTTTAAAGAAGATAATATTGTCTTAAAAGGGCAAAAATAAAACTTTAACATTCTTTGCGTTATTCTCGGGATTTTAACATTTTCTTTGCGTTTTATCTGTTAAAAACGGTTTTTTAACAGATAAAACGCAGTGTTTTTAAAGATTTAGTGTGTAATTATTAACAGTAAAATAAGAATTTCAGCGACGATAGTTATATTTTTTTGCATATTTTTTTGAATATTTTTTGGTAGTTACATTTTTTAACGTATCTTTGTGCCATCAAAAAAGATAAGAGACTTTTTCATAACCAACAACAAAGAAATAAACGAACTACAAGTTGTGTATAAAAACAAGAATGTAATTGTAAACAAAAAGTTTTTTTCATAATTTTTATTTTTAAGTTTTCTTTTTTATTATTAAATTCAAGAGGCTTCTAAGGGGTTAGAAGCCTCTTTTTATTTGAGTCGTAGCACGACAGGCACTTTAAACTAAAAAGTGAAAACTATGCCTCAGAAAGTAGTAGCACGACGGACAATTGATTTCAGAATTGGAGTGCTTGAAAGATTATACATAAAAAACCGTTATAAGCTATACTTATAACGGTTTTTTATAATTATTATTTTAAATATTTATTCTTATGGGATAGGATATGGTGTATAACCATTGTTTTGTAATCCTCTAAAATTAGAGGTTAATTCACCACTCCAAGCTGTTTTATAGGCTTGTATACTTGAAGCTGGCACATATAGAACTAAGTTTTGAGCTGTTCTTATACCGGCAAAACTACTATCAACAACAGGAGGAGTTGTAGCTCTACAAGTTACTTTTACAAGGCTTGTACCTGAAAAAGCAGCTCTTCCTATTTTTTGTAAAGTAGCAGGAAGGTCTACTTCTTTTAATTGTGTATTTTGATCGAAAGCTCGTTGTCCTATAATTTTCACATTAGACATTTCTACTCTACGTAAATTGAAAGTTCTTTGAAATGCGTTTAATTCTATTTCTTCTACATTATTTAAGTTGATACTTTCCATCACGCTTTGATCTTTAAAGGCTTCTGTAGCTATTTTCTTTACATTTGCAGGGATAATAACTGCTCCTGTAAGTGTTACTCCAGCTTTCACACCTTTAAGTACATCTCCTTCGATAATAAAGTTAGAGGTATCTACTTTGCTTACTGTAATAGTTAGGCTAAGTTCACGACCTTTACCGTTATCACCATCACTATTAGTGAGTTTAAATGTAAAAGTACCCTCTTTTTTACCTGTTACTTTTATACCTGTAAAATTACCATTAGAAAGTTCTTTTCCTACACCGTCTAATTCTTTTGCATACTCAACAGTGGCAATATCATTATTTACACCTTCGAAAGTAAAGGCATTGTTATAGATATTGGCTAAATCAATACGTTTGGTTTGCCCAACTCCTACTTCACCGCTTTGTACTGCAAGGAAAGGAGCTCTTACGTGTACAATAAAACTTCCTTGGGGAAATTCACCTTTGTCATTTTTCTCACCTGCGGTATCTTCAAAGTATACTTCACCGGTTAGTCCCTCGCCTATTCCTTTTACAAAAAATCTATTACCATCTTTGCGTACTTTTGCCAAAGCGGTAGATGTAGATTCTATATTTACTTTATCTATAGTACCATTGTATTTTTTGAGCAAATTGGTAACTTCTACTTCTTGGTCTCTATCAACAAATACGGTTTTACCCAAAACGGCTATACCTCTATCTGTTTTCATTTCGTCTTTTACAGTTACATTGATATAGGCAACTCCATCACCGTTTTTACTTTCTATTTTCACACGGGTTTCGCCTACTTTACCGCCTACTTTTTTGCTAGAAATAATAACATTAATATCTCTTCCCATATTGGCGATAGCCACGTCTACATCTTCAGATTCGGGCTTTTTGATACCGTCGGGGGCAGTTACTTTCACGGTTGTTTGCCCTCCTAAGTTAAGGGTCACAGCCGTTTTCTCTAATATGATATTAGAGTCTCCCTCTTTATCGTCTTTTTTGCAGCTAAACAGGGTTGCTGAAGCCAACACTGCTAAAGCTAACATCATTAGTCTAGTTTTCATTGCTAAATACATTTAATTAAATTTCGCTACAAAAATAGGTATTTTTACAATACAAAACAAGCTTTTAGAGATAATATTATCTATTATTTTGTGTTATTTGTAACATTTTACACTTAAACATCTGATAATCAGGTAACGTTATAAGAATTTTATTACAACAAAATTATTGTTTAATAAGAGAAGTATAGATTAAACGTACGAGGTTTTCTTTAAAGAAAATCAAACAAATAGGTAAAAGTCTTTTCAATTGACAATTGATAATTGATAATTGATAATTGACAATTGATAATTGACAATTGATAATTGATAATTGATAATTGACAATTGACAATTGACAAATGTGATGTGCACGGAACTACAATGGTTTTATAGTGGTTCTACAGTGGCTCTACAGTGTGGTTCTACAGTGGCTCTACAGTGGCTCTACAGTGGCTCTACAGTGGGTCTACAGTGGGTCTACAGTAGGTCTACAGTGGCTCTACAGTGGCTCTACAGTGGCTCTACAATAACGATTAATTAAATTATAATCGAACATTAATTGAGTTTATAGTGTTTTAAGTTAATGTGAGATTGGTGTAAGAAAAAAGTGTAGCTTACGCTACAGAAATTTTACAAATCTTAAAATAATCAAACAAATAGGTAGCAAGCCTGGAAGTCTGGCGTAGATTTCACGGAACAGTAATGAATAAATTGTAACTGACGTTAATTATGATGCATAAGATAGGGGATAAAACTGATAACACCAAAATAAGCCAATAATACCAGAAGTGAGGAAATGAGAGAATGAGGAAATTAGCAAATGGGGAGTGTATAAGATAAAAATAAAAGGCAAAAGATAATAAATAAAGTGAAGGAAAATACAATGACCATTACAGCTAGGATAGCAATAAAATTTTTAAGAAATGAAAAAGGGCTACCCTTAACGGATAGCCCTTTTGAAATAAATATTAATTAATGTATAACCTATGAAGCAAACAAATCTTAACGATATAGTGTGAAGTTACCGTTGAAGGTACGAGTATCGTGTTCGTCGCTAAGTTCTACGAGGTACCAATAGTCGCCTGTTGGCATATCTCTACCGTCGTACTTACCGTCCCATTCTTCGCCTGCTCTAAGTGTTTTGAGGCGACGACCGTAGCGGTCGTAAATAGTAGTACGGATGAACGGATACTTATCTACCCTGCGTGGAGCCCACGTATCGTAGTTGCCATCGCCGTCAGGAGTAAAGAAGTTCGGTATGAATACATCGAAGTATTCTTCATAGAACGTTTTGGAGAACGTACAGCCTGCTGCATCGTGTACTACTACATCTACAATTTTGAGTTTCTTACCGCTCACTGGATCGGTGTATTCACGGTCGTTCATTCTCAATTCGTAGACGTTATTGGTATCGTAATCTTCGCCATTGAACTCATAACGATAAGGTTTCACACCGTTTACACCTTCTACTTGTAGTGTATTGATAACGGTAGTAGGTGATTTCACGATATTGTTCAACTGGCGATACTCTACCACAGTTACTGATTTGGTAGCCATTTGAGTACATTGTTTAACAGCTCCGGTAACTGAATGGACATCGGTATAGATAATCTCTAAGGTTTGAGTTGCTATACTCATATTAAACCTGTTCTGGTCGATATAGCCGACATTCACACCGTTGTTACGCGAGAAGGTTTGTGGTGTAGTAGCTCCGTTGAGTTTGTAGGTTATCTTATTGAAATCTACTTCGTCTTTGAAGCGTACTTCTATCCAAGTTGTGAAGTCGTTATTATCACAACTGAAGCCTTGCTCGGTAGTTGGGTCGAGGTCAGGAGCTGAGTAAACGCTGAACTTATAAGTAGGTGACATCACACAGCCGTTGGTTGTACTGCTTACGCTATCGGTTACCACAATCTCGTAATTGCCTTCGGTTAAGTTAGAAGCGCGGATTACGGTTGCTGACGAGGTAGCATAATCGGTATGTGCAGGAACGTTAGAGCCTTCTTTCATTATAGCGATGTCGTAGTTAGGACGACCGCCATCAACGGTGAACTCTATCCAAGCGTCGTTACCTTTGTGGCATACGAGCAAGTTAGAATCGGTTACATTCACTACGATAGGCTTAGGTTCTTTTACTTCCAATTGCCGAACGATGAGGTTACAACCCCAAGTATCCCAAATTTCAACGGTGTACATACCAGGGAGCAAGTTGCTAAAGGTAGTTCCCGATTGAGTGAAAGCATTTAAATTGGAATCTACAATAGTATAAACATAACTACCAGAACCTCCTCTAACGCTTGCTGGGTCGATAGTAATTTCACCATCGTGGTCACCTTGACAGGTAACATCACGAGTTACAGAAACGGTAGCGGTAATTGGGTCGGGTGATTTCAAGCCTACTTGTGTAGTACCTGAAACTACTGAACAGCCCCACGCATCGGTAACGGTAACGGTGTAGGTTACTACACCACCAGGAGTACCGGTAGATACTAAACCTGTGAACAAGGCACTATCGCCATTGAGAGCTATAATTTTCCTACCTGTAATAGCACCTCCTTGGATATTGACCGTATAAGGAGCCCAACCACCTGATACGGTTACAAGTATCTCACCAAGGTTGTTATCACAAGTTACACTGTGTGTTTCCTTAGCAAAAGCAGTTATAGGAGCTTCGGCTTGTACTATCTCGAAGGTAGTTTCGGCTTTACAACCTGAAATAGCCGAGATAGCTTCTACCCTGTACTTGCTTGCTGGCAAGCCTGCGTGTGCTATGGTAGCACCTGTAGAGTTACCTGTAATAGGAGTACCTACTGGCAATGGATAGATAGTATAGCTAAATCCGTTAGCCACTTGGTCGCCGTCAGAAAGACGGGTATCGGTAAGTTCTAAGGTAATAGAACCTGTACCGCCGTAGCAAGTTACCCTTTGTGGGTTCTTAGCTTCTAACAACAAGGTGTTAGGATCGAGGACGGTATAGTTGGTACTTACCTCACAACCTGTAATCATATTCTTAGCTCTTATCACATAAGCGTAAGGTTCGGTAAGGGTGAGAGTATAAGTAAGTGAGTTAAGCGTTACTGGAGGTATTACGGTAATAGTACCCCAACCTACTTTGCTCACTGAGTACTCGATAGGTTCGCCACTGTATACGGTGGTAGTGCTGAGGGTTACAGAGATGTTTTCATCTACATTACAAGTCTTCGCTTGTAACTGAGTAGCGGTAAGACCGCTCATCATAAGTGTAGGTGAAATAGTCACTGCGGTAGTAGTTGCACTACAACCATTGGTATCGTACACCTGTGCATAATAACTATTAGCGGTAGTTAAATAGCTTGGTAAGGTGTAGCTATAAGAGGTTACTCCCGGAGTTACTTGCTGTTGATAGAGCAAGGTACCTGAGGCAAGCTCTCGGTATTCAATGCGTGTATAAGACTCAGTACCACCTGTTACATTATTCAAATCGAAATGCAATTGTGGATTAGTAACTTCACCGGTATCAGCATCGCAAGTGTACTCTTTTTTGCTAAGGGCATTGGTAGTTGAGATTACATCAGGAGAGGTAACCGTTACTTCAATGGTTGATGAACAAACTTGTGCACTTACAGCTGTAATACGGTAGGTAGCACCACCTAAGATGGCTGCACCTGATGGTACGTTATTAAAGGTTACATAATTACCATTTAGAACCTGAGTAACACCTGGTACTGCTACCCCTGCATTATCGGTGATTGTGAAGGTATATGGAATACCATCAACAGGGTTTGCTTTTATACGTACGGTAGCAGTTTCGGCATAACAAGTAGGTGTAGTAACCGAAAGGACTTCGAGTCTAGGTATTTCAGGAGGTCTTACTATGAAGTCTAACGACTTAGCACATTCGGCAGGAGTACCCCAAGTAGCTGCATCATAGATATTGATGAGATAGCTACCTATACCTCCATTGGTTATTACACTGTGTGCATTACCTGTAACATTAGCCCCTGTAACCACTGGTACAGCACGTTCGTTGGCAGTACCTTTGTTAATCACACGGTAGAGACTAAACTTATAAGTACCTGAACCACCTGTGATATTAGTTACATTGATAGTTACTGTATTAGTAGCACCACAAGGCAACAATGGTAAGTGACTTGCATCAAACTTAATCATCTCGTGTACTCTAAATGTAGTACTAGTTTCGCAACCATTAGCATCTTTAAATGAAATGGTGTACGGATTTGGATTTGGTGCTAAGCGTATTGGTAAAACAGTTTCAGTAGCTACTGTTATGTTTTGCCAGTTCACAATACCGTCTATCTTGTATTGATGTTGACCAATACCTATGCTGTTAAATTTCACTATAATAGGATAATCGGTATTATCGCTACAAGCGTCATCGACAGTAATTGAGGCAACAGAAGGTTGAGAATCGACGGTTACAGTAACTGTGTTTTCTCTCCGACAGCCAGAAGTATCTCTGACGAATACTTTCCAAACACCTGCTTCTACGTCTTTTGATTCGTTATCAGTAGAAGTAGTGAGGGCAGTCTCTAAGGCAGTACCGGTAGGTGCTGCTGATATGGTTGTATTGTGATAGTAATACTGATAAGGGGCTGTACCACCTGCGGCATCTACTACTATCTTACCGAGACCTTGTGGTTGCGGTGCTTGACAGTTTGCTTTACGGGTAACCGTAGCAGTCATTGTCAATAAAGACGCTGACTTACCTATGGTAAAGTTGGTAGTACCTTGTGTACAGTTAGTACCACCCTCAGTAAAGAGGACAAAATATCTACCTGCTGGAACATTTGGTATTACTATATCTTGACCCACTGCTGGAGTTGCTGTTAATGGTGGCGTAACAGGACCACTAGCTACAGCAGTTCCTAATGACGGATAAGTAGGTGTATAACGGAATACTTGATAGGTAACATTTGGATTTGTCCAGTTCTTCAAGCGAACGAACACCTTACCATCATTGGCATCGGCACAAGTAGTAGAAGCAACACCTGTGATAGTAGCTTCCAAGTGCGATTGTGTAGGTACAGGTATATTAGCTTCCTTGATAAAGGCACACTTGCTACTTGCATCGTACACGATAAAGGTATAGGTTACCCCTGGTGTAACACCTGTAAAGGTGTAAGTAGAGGCGTTTTTAACACTACCATCGGACAAGAGAGTAGGTACCACAGCACCACCGTGGAACCAAATATCGGTACCACCAAGAGGGTTAGCCACTGTTTCTTGTACACTGGTAGTGGCTCCATAAGGAGGAGTAATACCTTCACGATATACGGCGATGTATTGGTTAGCACCAATAGTTCCTCCTGATTTATCGTATACTGAGATAGCTATTTCACCGGAGTTGGCTATACAACCTATGGTGGCTGTACCTCGTGCGTCTAAGCCATTAGCATCGGATTTTACAACAAAGTCATAAGTATACTTACAAGACTTAGCATCTTCTACCACTATTTGGTAGTTACCAATGTCTAAGTTCATAAAGGTTTCTCTTGAACCAGTAGCTACATTAGTACGAGTAGCATTCACCACGCCGTTCTTATTTAAAGTAACAGTGAATGGTGCAGTACCTCCTTTATTCACCCAAGCGCTTGCCTGAGCTTTCTGAGTACCCGTAGTAGAGCACTCAAGGTCAGTATGGGTAACAGAGACTACCATTGCAGGTACTTCGGTAACAGTAAGACCTAATGGGTCGGATTTACAGTTTGAAGCATCTACAATTGTAAGAGTATAGATTCCTTTTGCCAATCCGGTAATATCACCTACTGGACGTGTAACGGTGGTAAGACCATTATTAAACTCTATAGTATAAGGAGCTACTCCTCCTGAAATATTAGCATTGTTGAAGAGTATCTTACCTGAATTAACGCCTGCGCAGTTAATACCTTCAACAGTAGGCGTAACTACAAAAGCAGGAGCATCTTTCTTGATTTCTTGTTTAGGCGAAATCACTTCGCAGTAGTCACCATTGGTCATTTGGTAACGTATCTTAAAGTAGTAATCACCTGGTATCTTAGTTTTGAAAGTATAAGTATTACCAGACTGGCTAATAGCAATACCTGTAGGGGCTGCTACTGTAAAGTTGGCAGTAGGTGAATTGCTCCACAAGAACTGACGAGCACCTCCTGCTTTACCACCAGAGTAAGTAATATCATACTCGGCTTCGCTATTAGGTACACAAGTTAAAGCTGCTTTAGAGATTACTTGCATACGCAATGGGTTGTCTATAGTATAAGAAGTGCTTGTACGACAGTCGGCACCATCTTTTACTTCAAAGTTATAAAGACCAACCGATAGGTTTTCGTAAATGATAAAGTTCGTAGCGCTGGACTCAAAAGTTGCGCCTCCGTCTTTACTAAACTGGTAGCTACCATTGCCATTTATTACCTTCACTTGCAAACGACCTGTAGCACCACCTTTAAAGCAAGGTTCTAAGTCTACTACTTCTATTTGCAATGGCTTAGGCGCTGGCACATCAAGAGTAGCCGTCATTGTACAACCATTGTTATCCTCTACTTCAATTACATAAGTTCCTACCTGTAAGTTAAAGTCAGCTTCGTTATTTACAGCCGCTTGTGAGCCTGATGGTGTAGCACCTGTTATAGGAGTAAAGCGGAATGTTTTATAAGGTCTTGCACCTCCTTCGGCAGTAAAGCGTACTGTCGCAAAGGTATTGAAGCAAGACACCGGAGCTACAACTGTAGCCGTAACCGTTAAAGGTACTGGCTTGTTAATAGTATAGTTAAAGGCTGTTTGGCAACTGTGTTCATTAGCTTTGCGCACCAATAACGTACCATTATTTACTGCTGGAATTCCTGTAAGGGTAGCCACCCCTTGAGCAGGATTAAGCTGTGTAAGGGTAACACTCGTCCAAGTAGTAGTACCCGCTATTTGATATTCTACTACAAATGTAGAAGGTGGATTATCAACTGTCAAGAAGATAGAACCATCATTCTTACCACATTTTTCATCGTAGGTAGTACCACGTGCTTTAAAGCCTTTGTTATTGTCAATCTTCACTGAAAGACCTTCAGCGCGTACTTGGCATATCTTAGTAGGTTGTGTAATCACAATATCGTCCACTGCTAAATCACTACCCACAGTAGAAGCAGCTGCTATATTTCTAATCTCAAATATATAAGCATTAGCAGTTATATCAGTAGTTGCAAAGGTTACTTTCTTATTGAGCCAAGCTCCTGTACGAGGAAGTTCACCTAATGACCTTTCAACGTATTGTGCTGGGTTACCAGGATTGTACAATCGTACTACCAAGTTAGGGTTAGTACCACCTATGTAAGTAACAGGTAATAAGTTGAACAGGTTCACTGATACACTCATTTCTTGACCGGCTACTACGTCTCTAATCGTGCGCTTGTAAACAATACCATTGTCATTATCAGGGCTACTTCCGTTGATTGCTAAATAGCGACCATCAGTTACTCCCGAAGCGTCTGACGGTGGTGTAGATACCCAATAAGTTCCTGTGGTAGGTACTTGGCGTGTAATCATATACTGGTTATCACCCAAAGTAGTACCATTGGCATTACAAGTAATAAATACCGACTCGGAGTCGCAAGTATTCTTACCTTTACCAAAGTCTTCTTTAAACAACACATTAGGAGTTGTGCCCGTAGCTGTCTTCGGTGTATACCGCACATAAACACTATAAATACCTGGGTCTAATGTAAAGACATTAGAAGTACGTGTTTCGCTGAGGGTACCATCGTCTTTTACAATGTCATATTCGTAGTTACCTGCTGGGTTCGTAGTTACCGTAAAGGTACCTTTACCCTCACAGTCATAAGTAACAGTAGAAGCACTTACGGTAGCAGGTACTATTGGTTTTATGGTAATAGGTATTTCAAGAGTACATTTATTACTATCGCGTACATATACCACACTTGCTGTAGAGCCTACACGCAAAATAGGCACGGTAGTAAACGATACATTATTAGTACTAAACTCATAACCTGTACCAGTACCTCCTGACACATTGTTAATATGTACTATATACTCTTTGGTAGGACTTGAAGTATCACAAGAGATATCCTCAGCCACTCCTGCATAAGCACGCAAAGTGCTTTCTATATCTTTAATTACAATATTGCGGTTCCTATAAGTACATATATTAGTAGTAGATAACTGTATTTGTATTTCTACTTCATACTTACCAGCTTCTAGGTTATTAAAGAAACCTGTAGAGTTGGTACCCATATTTTGTACTCGTGCTCCTGTGTCGTCTAACTTGTAAAGGGTAGACTTCACGTTTTGCTGTGTGTTATAAGTAATAGACACCTGTCCTGAGTTATTAGCAAAGCCACACAAGATATCGCGAGTTTTGATTGTATAGCCTAAGAGTCCTTCTGGATAAATATCCACAGGAGCAGTAAGAGCATAAGCTGAGTTAGCATCTTTGGCAATGAACACATATCTACCAGGTTGGTCTATATGTATATCACGCTCTACAAAGCTACTACCCGCAGGTATAGTAGCTATGAAAGCTGAAGCAGGTACATCGGAGTAGTCTGTATAGCCGTTTTGTACTACGCCGTCAATACTCCAAATAGCAAACTGATAAGGATTCTTACCTCCATCGGCTTCAAAGCGAGTAGTAAGTGAGTTACAGTTCTTCCAAGCCTTAGGAGTTACTTTGGCTGTAAGAGTAGTTTGTTTTTCTATTTTTTGTATAAAGGTTGCCTTACAAGTGCTTGGCAAAGCAGGTGAAGTAACCTCAACAGTATAGGTATCAGGGGCTATGGTTATAGGCACTCGATATTCTGAATTAGTAGTAGTCACAAAAGCTTGTCCGTTTTGGTTCACTACATTACCTGCTGAGTTTTTCAACACATATTTATAAGCAAGACCTGCCGTAGCCATACGTATAGTAATGAAACCTTGCTGATAGCTAGTTACATTGGCAAAGTCTATTATTTCACCTGAAAGTGAATTGGTAAATACATCAAAATAGAAGTATTTCTCACAGTTGTTATTCTTGTCTGACACACGCAAACGGAAATGACCTTGTGCGTTGGCAACAAAAGTATTGTTGCTATGTACATCTTCCCAAGCGCTATCATCTAAGTTCGGACAGTTCAAGCTTGATGGCGAAGAGCCTGCTTTTAGCTTTTGCCACATTATATTGCTATCGCGGAAGTTCACCACTATATTACGTGAAGGCTGATTACACAATATAAAGTGACTTACCCATAAGTTGTTACCCGCACACACATCGCCTCCGTTAGCTTGAGGTCTGATAGGGTCTGGTAGGTTATTGCTGGATACAAATTTTATTTCTTCACTGGTAGTGTAGGTTACATTACCACATTTCATCAATTTATCTACTCTATAAGTAGCAGGGTCGCTTACCTCTATATAGTTATGGTTTAACGGGTTTGGTATCTGTGTACCGTTCTTATACCAATTATAAGCAGTAAAACCATCAATAGCAGTAAGTCGTGTATTTATGCCAGAACAAGCAATCTCAGTACGTGAACACTCTTGCGTAGATATCGCAATAGTTTTAGAGCCTGTGCTAGTTTGTTCAGGAATAGTACAAGCTGCCATTCCTCCTGAGTAAGTTAAAGAGTAAGTAGCTTGCAACACATTCATACAAGGCTTACCGATTACTGAACACTCTCCTTTTAATGAAATAGGAATAAGTATGGTACGCACATTACCCCCTGCTGTAAGTGTTTGCTTAGGCAGTGTAAAAGTAATCACATTACCCGATTTAGTAAAGGTAGGCTTGAAGATAGTAAGGGAAGCCCCCGTAACATCAGGAGTACCTATGGTAATGTTAGGGTGATTAGGCAAAGTAACCTCCAAGGTCGACGATACTACCCCTGCAGTTCCTTTATTTCTATAAGTAATGCGATAGTTGAAGTTCTCAGTAAGTGATAAATCGCGGTTGATAGGAGCTCCTGTACCATCTACAAAATCATTGATAACCTCCATATCTACAGCGCGCGATTTTACTACCACGTTAAAGGTACAAGTAGCTGCATTACCTGAGGTATCCTTAAACACATAGGTTACCGAGGTCGTTCCTATCGGGAAACGCTCTCCACTTTGGTGAGTCTGACTCCAAGAACCTATACGGCAGTTATCGGTTGCCGTTACCACTCCCCAATGTGCTATTCCGTAACATTGGTTAGCTACCGCAGTTACTTCAATATTTTGAGATGGGCAACCTGTAATCACAGGAGGTATGGCGTCAGGAGCAAAGTTTACAGTGATAGTATGACTGCCCGAGTTAGTAGTACACAACCCGAGGTCTTTCAAACTGTAACGCACCACATACTGGGTATTGCGTGTTACCGTATCACTAATAGTTTGTTCACTACCCAAGAAAGTTTCAGTGGCATTAGCTTCTATACGGAACCAATCTATATTGAAGAGTTGCGCCGAACCACCAAAGGTAAGGTCTACCACGTCACCATTACAAGGGTTCGTGCTTCTTGCCACATAAGTAACTCCTGGTGAAGTATAGTTATTTGCCGCTACCAAAGCCGAATCAGGGTAATCACCACAAGCGTGAGAAGTGGTCACAGCATAAGTACCGTCCGGTACGTTCTTAAATACGTACCCCGTAGCGGTAGAAGTAGCTCCAAATACTGGCGATTTAGTTTCTACTCCTGTAACCGTATTCTTAATACTGAATTGTAATGGATAACGGATATACTCAGGATTTGTAACGTTCACCGCTATAAGTCCTGTTCCCGATGCCGCACTACACGAAGTACCTACCACATCGCGTTTGAGTTCTCCCGTAGGGCTCACGGTTAAGTACACACGACTGACGTGAAAAGCTCCTGTACCATCATTCACTGGGTCAGAAGGTTTATGAGTGTCAGAAGAAGGTATTACACTATACAAATTCAGACAATCAGCTGGATCCGTAAAGCGTTCTTCTCTCTGTGAAGCTTCTCCTACACTCCATAGTTGTTTTATACGTGCGTAATAGAAATAAGTAGACTGTAACAGATACTCTCCTGCTGATAAGTTATTAAAGGTGTGTGAACGGTCGTTACTTCTCCCTACTACTTGGTCATAGCCTGTAGCAGTCTTTTTTAATAAAGTATATTGTGCGTAACGAAGTGTCCCTACAGGAGCCGCCTCTATTTCATACGAAATCTTTGCTGCTCCCACACATCCTTGCTCTACTTTCACCTCATCTTTGTCATACTGCATTGGGGTGTCTAAGTTGAGTTCTTTGGTAGCTTCATTGCCACAACGGTCTTTAATAGTAATATTATATCTACCTTGTGGAAGGTCTCCAAACTCAAAACGATACGTTTCATTAGCAGTATCAGGGTTTCTCACCTCTTTTACCATAGGGAAAGTATACGTTACTTTGTGTAGTGGTTCAAAAGGTAAAGCGGTTTGGAAGTCAAATGTACGAGTAGTACCACTGTGCCCATCGTCTAAATAATCAACAGTCACAGTGATAGGGTAATTAAATTGGTTTCCTGCTACCCATTTGCGTATAGATACAGTACCTTTAAATATCCCTCTATTAATTTCTATCCCGTCAAAACGCTCACCTATCTTATTAGGCAGAGGAGCCATATTCACAATACGCTCCGGCTCATAACACTGAGTAATCCCTACAGTTTTAAACTTCACCTTATAGTAGCCATCAGCTTGCAAAGTTAAATCAGCATACAAACTACCGTTGTTGTTTATCCAAGTATAGTCAGTTCCTGGTATAAGAGGTTTCCATTTAGTAGGGTCGCTTATTTCTGACTGTGTATAGGTAGCATTCCAACTGGGGTCGCTTGCACCTATATATTTATATATTTCAAAGTAAAATCCTTTGGCTCCTGGTGCTGATGGATTTTTTACCCAGTCTGCTGGAGTAAAGTTCTGCCAGTTGTAGAACCCAAAATACATCTTATCAGAAGCATCATCTGGGTTAGGCAATTCTATTTTTTTCCAATTAGCCTCTACGTACAGATATTTAGCTGAAGAACCACTGGGGCAAGGATTAGCAGGGTCAGCGTTTAGGTCTGAACGGTTTACTGCTGCTATCGCTGTCGAACCTGATCTGTCCATATATATAAATGGATCTCTTGAGGTCGTAGAGTTCAATTTGTTTCTTAGAACATTTACTAAGTCCTTATCAAGTTTGAACTTCTTAACTATAGGTGTTTTCCCTAACTTAATAATCAGTTCAATGATATCTCCTTCTTGAAAATGTACTCCAGCTATATCATTGGTAATAAAAGAATAAGCACTGGATTTTTGTGGGCGAGCTCCTGTGCGATAAGAAGAGGTAATATCATAAGTATTTTTATAATTCCCTGCTGAGTCATAGTGTTTTATAACAGCGGTACCAGGTTTCCCTTTAATTTCATTCTCTAAACTTTGTTGTATACCTACATTATCTTTTCGTTTTATACGAAATGAAAAATTAAACTTACAATCAGCTCCTACGCGTATGCCTGAATTCTCATTGTCGAGTTCAAACTCCATACAGTCAATATTCAATGAAGAAGCCGCTACTGAAAAAGTAGTCTTATTGGTTTCCCCACAATTCGGAGTTCCATTCATTGTATCTTCTACGGTAAGCTCATAACCACTTCCCGTAGTAATTGGTTTAGCATTAGTCCCCTGAATAGTGATTTCCAAGTCTTGCCCCACAACAGCATTATGAGTGGCATTATACAGCTCAGTACCCCCTTTAGTAAGGCGCACTTTAAAAGGTCCTTTGGCTCCTTTCTGTATACTGAAAACTACGCTACCGTCATTACCATTCCCTGTACAAGACGGCGGTACCGATTTAAAACTTTTAAAAGTTGGTGGTACGTACGAAGAAGTAACCGTTACCACTTTAGGTAAAGTAGATTTCTGGTTATTAGCTACATTCACCATTGTAACAGTATACGTACCCGCTTTAAGCGTAGTAAACTCGTGTTCATTTTTACCTGTCACTCCTATTTCCATAGGCCACGTACGACCACTCGGGTCACCAGGTACATCGAGTTTTACCTGCAACTTGGTACCTACAGGCCCCATAGTAGTAGGAAGTGTTACCTTAATCTTCCCATCTGAGGCACATTGCCCTGGTGTTGTGGAAACATTAAAGTTGTTTAAGTTCAGCGGTGTTTGAGCCGAAAGCCCGAAGACCGTGATTACTATAAAAACAATTGTTAGAAAAAACTTTCTCATAATGCTATATATGCTATTTTGAAACAATAGTATCACTATACTTTAATGCACAAAAGTATATATTTTTCTCGAAACAGCAAAACTCTTTTATTGCGAATGTTAAAACAAATGTTGCTCTTCTACCCCTTCCCTACCCCGCTCTTCCAACGGAAAAACCTTACACAACTACAACATTATTAGTTACATACAACTGTGAAAAAGAAAAACAATCCACCCTTTTAGCCCGCTATTTTTTAGCTATATTTTAACTTTTTGTATACAAAAATTTAACATTTCCAAGACGCTATTTTGGTAAAAAACACCCTCTTTTTTCACTCTTTTTTTACCTCCTTTACACAGATAATTGGAAGTTTTTACACAAAAACTTTTATCACCTTATTTATATTATGTATTTTATCTCAAATTCATCTTCGTTTAATGTCTATCCAATCTATATAGTTCAATGCTTATCCAATGAGTCCTACACTTTGCCAAAATTTCTGTTCGCCCGTCGTGCTACGACCTTTGGCAAAGTTGAAAATCACTCACCCATACTCTCTGAGAGTTACCCGTAGTAGCCGAATAAGTGAATAAAGAGAAAAGTTTTTCTGAGTCCCTCCAACTAATCTCCAAATTTTCTAATCCTCTTTTTGTAGCACATCCCCTCTAAATTCCTCCCAAAAAATTACTAATCTCCAAATTTTCTAATTTGCTAATTCCCCTTTCTGTCACACTGCCCCTATTGCCTATGCCCTAAGGCCTAGCACCTCTTCCTCTTTCTTTCGCCTCGAAACCCCGTTTTTACCGTTTTTTGTATCGCTGTATTATATTATGAATCAATTATTTATACACCCTTTCTATACCAATCGTCCAAGATTCGTATAAGCTTCCTATAAGCTCTCTATAAGCTAACCCCACCCTCCTTACACCCTTTTTTCATCAAAATCCCTCTCTCCTCTCTTCCGAACTTCTCCGTTTCCTTCCGAATCCTCCTAACACTCCCCAACACATCGCTTTTTCATCCCAAACTTTGGCAAAGTTTAAAACTTTGCCAAAGTTAATTATTAGTATTTCTGGCATTATTAGCATCTACCCCATTTTCTAATTTTCTCATTCTCTCATTTCCTCATTTCCTCATTCTCTCATTTCCTCATTTCCTCATTTCTGTCATTATTTATTTTTTTTCGCTTTCTCCCTTGCTAATTCCTATTTGTTTTGTACCTTTGCCCAAAAATAATAAGCACCTCAACAAAACGAGGTTTTATCAATGAAACGTTTAGTAATATTAGGAGGTGGTGAAAGTGGTGTAGGAACTGCCATTCTCGGTAAGCAAAAAGGCTGGGAAGTATTCCTTTCCGATAAAGGCTCCCTAAAACCTCACTACCGCGAAACTCTTAACAAAGAAGGCATTCAGTGGGAAGAAGGCACACACACCGAAGAGAAAATTCTCTCAGCCGATGTGATTATGAAAAGCCCAGGTATCCCCGATAAAGCACCTATCATCAAAAAAGCCCACGAAAAAGGCATTGCTGTGATTTCTGAAATAGAATTTGCAAGCCAATATACCGATAGCCTCATTGTAGGCATCACAGGTAGTAATGGTAAAACCACTACCACCTTGCTCACTTATCACATTTTCAAAGAAGCGGGATTGCAAGTGGGACTTGGTGGAAACATAGGTTATAGCTTCGCCGAATTAGTAGCTACCGAAAATCCACTATATTATGTACTCGAAATCAGTAGTTTTCAGTTAGACGGCATAGAGCATTTCGCCCCCCATATCGCCGTGTTGCTTAACATAACTCCTGACCATCTGGATAGGTACGACTATAAGTTCGAAAACTATATCAACTCTAAATTCCGTATCGCGATGAACCAAACTGAAAATGATTACCTTATCTATGATGCCGACGACGAGGTAATTACACAGTGGCTCAGCACCCATACTATAAAATCTAAACTCATACCTTTTTCTATAGAGAAAGAACTCCCACAAGGAGCTTTCTTAAAAGATAATAAAATATACATTATGTTAGAGAATCAAACTACTGAAATCGACGTTGAAGAAATTAGCCTTCGTGGCAAGCACAACATTAAAAATACAATGGCAGCAAGTGTAGCTGCCCGCTTGGTAAATATCCGCAACAACTCATTGCGCGAAAGTCTCAAAGGCTTTAAAGGTGCTCCCCACCGTCTCGAAGAGGTGAAAGTAGTAGATGGCGTTACTTACGTAAACGACTCTAAAGCTACTAACGTAAATTCAGTATTCTACGCTCTCGACACCATTAAAACTCCTATCGTGTGGATAGTTGGCGGACAAGACAAAGGCAACGACTATAACTCTCTTTTGCCTTATGTACACGAAAAAGTAAGAGCTATTGTATGCCTCGGAGTCGATAATTCCCCTATTATTCAATCGTTTTACAACACAATAGGCACGCTTGTCGAAACCCGCTCAATGGACGAAGCTGTAAAATTAGCACAAGGTTTTGCTCAAGAAGGTGATACAGTACTATTATCCCCCGCTTGCGCCAGCTTCGACCTCTTTAAAAACTACGAAGAACGCGGAGACCTCTTTAAAGCAGCCGTTCAGAAACTGTAATAATGCGCGAATGGATAGCCTCACATATCAAAGGCGATAAAACCCTTTGGGCGCTCATACTCGTCTTTACCCTCTTCTCCTTCTTGGCGGTGTACAGCACCAGTACCAACTTAGTGTATGTAGTGGGTAAGGGTACTCCTTTTGGCTACCTCATCAAGCACTTGGTGTTTGTAGGGGTCGGCTATCTCACTCTTTATATCGTGCATCGTACACCTTATCGTTTTTTTCGTCCTGCTTCTAAACTGGGGCTTATCTTAGCGGTGCTCCTGCTCATCTTTGCAAACCTTTCAGGAAGCACCATCGAAGGAGCAAACGCCAGCCGATGGCTCAGCGTAGGGGGTTTCTCTTTTCAGCCCTCCACCTTTGCAATGGTAATGCTGATGGCTTATGTAGCTTCTTATTTAGCTAAAAACTACGGCAAAAAACTCTCTTTCAAAGAAACTATCTTACCCCTGTGGATGCCTGTAGGAGTGATTGCAGCCTTAGTGCTTCTTTCTAACCTATCTACCGCAATGCTAATCCTCAGCTCAGTGCTGATGCTCACTTTCTTGGGTCGTTTCCCAATGAAACATATCTTTTCAGCTATAGGCATTGCAATTGTTTTCCTTGCACTTTTCTTATTAGTAGTAAAAGCCTTCCCCGAAGCTTTCCCCAATAGGGTAGATACTTGGATGAGTCGTATCGAATCGTTTATGGGAGGCGAGGACAACAAAGAAGGCTATCAGATAGAGCGTTCCAAAATGGCTATTGCCAAAGGAGGTATAATGGGACAAGGAGCAGGCAAAAGCACAATGAAAAACTTCCTCCCTCAAAGTTCCTCCGACTTTATTTATGCTATCATCACCGAAGAATATGGCTCATTAGGAGCTATCGTTATAATGGTGCTTTACATACTACTACTCATTCGCATTGTAGTCATCTCACAAAAAGCACCTACCCTTTACGGACAGTTATTAGTATTAGGCTTAGGTTTCCCAATACTCTTGCAAGCAATCATTAATATGGGAGTAGCAGTAGAACTCTTTCCCGTAACGGGGCAGAACCTACCTCTCATCAGTAGTGGGGGTACATCACTGTGGATGACGTGCTTAGCCTTAGGGTGTATTCTCTCCGTAAGTGCCCAAAAGCGCAAAGACGGTAAGATGGAGAAAGACAAACCCGAAGCCGACGTAGAGGAAGAACTCGCTGAAAGCGCTCTCAGACAAATGAAAAATGCGAACCGCACAGGCAATTAACTTTTAACTTTTCACTTAACTAAAAATGCCCAAAGGAGTATTACTTGTAAATTTAGGATCACCCGATTCCTTTGCAATAAAAGACATCAAACGATATCTAAAAGAATTTTTAATGGACGAACGCGTCATCGACCTGCCTTACCTATTGCGCTATGCTTTGGTACACGGGGTTATTCTCAATACGCGTCCACCTAAAACCAGTAAAGCCTATCAAAAAATATGGTGGAGCGAAGGTTCTCCTCTTATTGTCATTAGTCGTTGGCTTACTGAAAAAGTACAGCGTAAAGTCTCTGTACCCGTAGTATTAGCAATGCGCTATGGCAATCCAAATATCGCCAATGCACTAAAAGAATTACACAGCAAAGGAGTCGATGAAGTACTCCTCATTCCTCTTTATCCTCAATACGCAATGGCTACTACCGAAACCATTGAAGTCCTCACCGAAAAACTCATCAAAGCCTCTTATCCTAATATGCGCCTCACCAAGTTTCCTGCTTTCTTCCATCGCCCCGAGTATATCGAGGCTTTAGCAAAGGTCGTACGCGCTCATTTAGGGACAGCTCCTTTCGACCATTTGCTCTTTTCTTATCACGGTGTACCCGAGCGTCATCTCTACAAAACCACACCTACCCCTGCACACAAACACATTGTAGAAGGTGTAACTTGTTGCGACCCTTACAGCGAAGAAGGAACGCACTGCTACCGCAGTCATTGTTTTGAGACTACTCGCTTATTGGCAGAAAAGTTAGGATTAGAAAAAGGAAAATACTCACAAGCGTTTCAATCGCGTTTGGGGAAGGATAAGTGGATTACCCCTTTCACTTCCGATAAAATTATAGAACTTGCCCGAAATGGTGTAAAGAAATTAGCGGTCATCGCTCCTGCCTTTGTCGCCGATTGCGTAGAAACTCTCGAAGAAATAGAAATAGTAGGAGGTAAATCTTTCCGCAAAAATGGTGGTGAAAATTTTAAAATGATTCCTTGCCTCAACGACTCCGACCTATGGGTACAAGCTCTCTCCTCTTGGATTAATGAAGAGACAAGAGATGAAAGATCAAATTAAAACTTTTCAGACGACTTCTTTTTTTATCTTAGATAATTAATTTCTATCTTTGTAATCTGAAACGTTTAAAATATTTCTAATGACCGATTACCTTATTGCTAAAAGCATACATATCATCTTTGTTGTGAGCTATTTCGCAGGGCTCTTTTATATGGTGCGACTATTTATCTATCACACCGAAGCCTTGGAAAAAGATGACCCCGAACGCTCAATTCTCCACAAACAATTCAGCTTTATGGAAGAGCGCTTGTGGAACATCATTACCGTGCCGGCGTTGTTGCTGATGACTCTTAGCGGACTCTATATGCTATACGACGATGGCGAGTGGACGCTTATTAAACAAGGATGGTTTCACGTCAAACTGCTATTCATCGTCTTTTTGTTTGTATATCATTACTATTCTTGGCGCATAATGAAACGACTCCAAGCGGGTCGTGCCTCTCTTACTTCGGTACAACTGCGAATGCTTAACGAAGTAGCGACAATTATCCTCTTTGTGGTGGTATTCGCCGTGATACTAAAAGGCTTGTTCATCTCCTATTGGTATTTTTCTTTAATAGCTTTTGTAGCAATGGGGGCTCTGATAATGTTAGTAGTGAAATTGGTCAATAAAGGAAAGAATTAGCATATTTGAAAATTAACATTTTAGCCAATGAGTGCGTCGCAAACTTAGCCAAAGTTTCAAATACAAGCTACACTTCTTTTTTAATTGTTTGATTTGAATAGATTTGTTTGATTTCTAAGGCACAAACCTTATCCTTTTTAATTTCTTTGTTGAATTTCTATAGCGTAAGCTTAATATGCAACAACTAAAAAATACTCCTATAACCTCTCTTCCTGCTCTGGCACAACAAATCCGCAACCGCATTATAGAGGTTATTGCTACACGAGGCGGGCACTTAGGTGCAAGTCTCGGAGTGGTAGAGCTTACTATTGCATTGCACTATGTGTTCGATACTCCTCACGATATACTAGTATGGGACGTAGGGCACCAGAGTTATGCTCATAAAATCCTAACCGGTAGAAACGAGGATTTTACACATATACGCGAGCGTGGAGGTATCAGTGGTTTTCCTAAACGTGCAGAAAGTCAGTACGATGCTTTTGGTACGGGACACTCATCTACCTCTCTTTCTGCTGTCTTGGGTATGGCAATGGCATCAGCTTTGGCAGGCGATAAAGAGCGACAACATATAGCCGTGATAGGCGATGCTTCTATTGTGAGCGGTATGGCTTTCGAGGCACTGAACTATGCAGGCACCACCGATGCCAATATGCTCATTATACTGAACGACAATGCAATGGCTATCGACCCCACCATAGGAGCGTTCTCTCATTACCTTGCCCAACTGAAAACCGAACACGCTACACGCAGTGCTTTTTTTAGTGCTTTGGGGATTACCTACAAAGGTGTAGTAAACGGGCACAACTTCCCCGCGCTTATCACGGCACTCAAAGCCGAAAAGCAAGCCCGTGGAGTGCGCCTCTTACACGTTGTTACCACCAAAGGTAAAGGATACCCCAAAGCCGAAGCCTCACAAGTGTTCTTCCATTCCCCTTCACAATTCGATAAAATCACAGGCAACCCTCTGCCTGAAAATTCTGCTCTCCCTGCTAAATATCAAGACGTAGTAGGGCAAACCCTCACCGAACTCGCCCAGCAGAACCCCAAGATAGTTGTCATTACGCCTGCAATGAGCAGTGGTAGCGGACTCACGGCTATGCAAAAGGCATTCCCCGATAGGGTAATGGACGTGGGTATTGCCGAACAACACGCGGTTACCTTTGCTGCCGGCTGGGCTACACAAGGTTTTATACCGTACTGTGTGGTATATTCCACATTTTTACAGCGCGCTTACGACCAGCTTATTCACGATGTAGCCCTCCAAAACCTGCCCGTAATATTCTGTATAGACCGTGCAGGACTCGTAGGCGAAGACGGTGCCACCCATCACGGAGTGTTTGATATGGCTTTCTTGCGCCCTATTCCTAACCTCATTATCGCTTCACCGCGTAATGCTACCGAGTTGCGCAATTTGCTTTATACCGCCCAGCAATCGCTCGAGCACCCTATTGCCATTCGTTATCCTCGTGGTCGTTGTACACAAACCGATTGGCAACAACCTTTTCAACAGCTAATTATAGGCAAAGGCGAACAGCTAAAAGAAGGTAGCGAGATAGCCGTACTCACCATTGGCGCCATTGCGAAAAATGTACAACAACAGCTCACTCAAACTGCTGAACCCGAAAAATATGCCCATTACGATGCCCGTTTTCTCAAACCTTTGGACGAGGCGATGCTACATCATATCTTCCGTTCTTATAAAAAAGTAATCACAGTAGAAGAAGGAAGCACAGGCGGTTTAGGCAGTGTCGTAGCCGAATTTGCTACCCAGCACAGCTATACCACTCCGCTGAAAATCATCACTCTTCCTGATAGTTTTATTCCTCACGGCAAAGTAGAGACGCTCAAAGAAGAGTTTTTAACAATTAGAGATTTAACAGATTGACAAAATAAGCCAATGTGTGAAAGAACAAAAACTGCTTTTTCTTCAACCATTTCACGTTTTTAACACTTTTTCCTCAACAGTTTTAAAAGCCCTTTCTTCCTATTGACATTCAACTAACTAACATCTTTCCTTCGTCTTAGGTTCGTCTTTCCTTCGTCTTAGGTTCGCTCTTCCTTCGGTTAAGCTTCGGTGAAGAGACAAGTATGATAAATCTTTTATTTAACTGAATAATAACATTTTAACTCTTTTTACAGTGTAAGAGACTATGTTGTATTTTTCTTTTTAATAATTGAAAAAAATACATACATTTAACAAACATTAAGATTTTTTCAGCAATCTGTCAATCCTCTATTTTGCTAATCTGATAATTACTTCTCATTCTATACCTCTCCCCTACTATTACATTTTCATTACGCTTTGTCTGTCAAGTATCCAACAGCTATATTCATTCCATTTTACATTTATTAGTTCATTTGCTAATTGCCAAATTAGCAAATTATCATTACCTTTGCACCCTGAAATATTTAGCACGATTCTCTGTATGAAAAAACTCATTGTTCTACTGTTTCTTACCTCCTTTACCGCTTTTGGGCAAGTGCGCAAAGCAAGAACGTACGAAGCCCCTGTAAAGTCCGATACGGTAAAAGTAATGAAAGATACCGAAGCGTTAAAGTTCACTTTCAACCGTTTTAAATTAGCACAACAAAAATGGTTCAAATTCAATCAAGTGAGCCTTAATATGAGCGAGGTAGCTTTTTCTAATTGGAGTGCAGGAGGAGAAAGTTCTATTTCGGGGATATTTAATGCCAAATTCCGTCGCCGTTATACCGAACGCACTTTCTTTTGGGACAACGAATTAGAAATCAACTACGGTATTAATGCTCAAAAAGGACGCGAAGTGCGCAAGACCGACGATAAACTCTCACTCATCTCATCGTTTGGCTATCGAGGCGACTCACAGTCGTTTTGGTATTACACGGCGCGCTATCAGTTTCTTTCACAAATCAGCAACGGGTACAACTATCCCGATGTAGAAAAGCCTATCTCCAAATTCTTTGCCCCTGCTTATATCACCTTTGGTTTGGGTACTGAATATGCTCCTTCAAAGATAAAATTCAGTATTTTCCTTTCGCCTATCACGCTTAAAACTACTGCTGTACTCGACCAACGTTTAGCCGATGAAGGTGCTTTCGGGGTAGAGAGAGCCCAGCGCGCTCCTGACGGTACTATTCTGAAGAAAGGTAAGCGTACCCATAACGAACTGGGTTTTTCAGTGTCCGGTCGCTGGGACAAGAAAGTGATGGAGAATATGATACTCAATACTTCCTTCAACTTCTATGGCGATTACCTTAAAAACTTCGGAAATATAGATGTAGATTGGGAAACTAATCTCAACTTGAAGGTAAATAGTTACGTGCAAGCGCGTATAGGGGTGCATATCAAATACGACGACGATGTAAAGTTTTATTCCTACAAAGCACCTAATGGTGAAGTGCACAACTATGGAGCACGCACTCAGTTCAAGCAAGTATTAGGAGTAGGAGTACTATATACTTTTTAAGTGATGTTTTTAGAGAATACAGTAAACGACAACGAAAAGACAGGCTGGATAGAAGTGATATGCGGGTCGATGTTCTCAGGCAAAACCGAAGAACTGATTCGCCGATTACGTCGTGCCCAATTTGCAAAACAGAAGGTAGAGATATTTAAACCCAGTTTCGACACGCGTTATGATGATACCAATATCGTATCGCACAACGCCAATGAAATTCCTTCTACACCCGTAGAAGCCGCCGCCAGCATTATGCTTCTTGCCGATGGTTGCGATGTGGTGGGGATAGACGAAGCACAGTTTTTCGACGACGAGATAGTACACGTGTGCAATGAGCTCGCCAATCGCGGGGTACGTGTAATCGTAGCAGGACTCGATATGGACTATAAAGGAAAGCCTTTCGGACCTATGCCCTTCTTGATGGCTACTGCCGAGTATGTTACTAAGGTACACGCTGTTTGTACGCGTACCGGCAACCTCGCCAATTATAGTTTTCGCAAAGTTTCTAACGACCAGCAACGCTTGTTAGGAGAAGCCGATAGCTATGAGCCTCTCAGTCGCGCTGCCTTCTATAAAGCAATGAATGCTAAGAAAACAAAAGAATAATAACTGCACTTAAAGTACTTAATTGATAAGTTTTTTTGGTATATTAAGGGTATTTTCAAACTTGCTAATCTGCTAACTTGCCAATTTGTAATTATTTTGTACTTTTGTCTGATTTTTAAAATGAAGTAATATAAACAACCATTATGAAAAAGAAAAATCCTATTACTTGGGTGCCTACCACCTATTTCGCTATGGGGCTTCCCTTTGTGATGCTTTCATTAGTTTTTCCTATTATCTTCAAAGGATTAGGTATTCCTGACGACCAGAACGCTTTTTGGACTTCTTTACTCATCTTACCTTGGTCATTAAAACCTATTATCAGTGTAATAATGGAGCTCTATGGTACTAAAAAACAATACATTGTCATTACCGAATTAGTATCAGCAGCTTTATTCGGTTGTATTGTCTTTTCGTTACCTCTGCCCAACTTTTTCACTGTGTGTTTAGCCTTATTAGGAGTGATTGCCCTTAGCGGTTCTACTCACGATATTGCAGGTGACGGAATGTATATGGAACAATTGGACACAGCTACCCAAAGTGTATATTCTGGCTGGCAAGGTGCTTTCTACAACTTAGCAAAAGTGCTTGCCAATGGTGGTCTTATCTTCTTAGCAGGTTGGCTCGTAAAAGCAAAAGGTATGAGTGTAATTGCTTCTTGGCAACTGATTCTTAGTATTTGTGCTACTATTTTAGGTCTCGTAGGTCTATATCACCTTTATGCTTTGCCAAAAGATACTAAACCTCAGCAAGCTGGTGATTTTAATGTAAAAATGAAAGAACTATGGGGTATTTTTGTAGCTTTCTTCCGAAAGAAATATATTTTTTATTATTTGTTTTTTATCTTCTTATACCGTTTTGCAGAAGGATTAGCAATGAAGATAGCTCCTCTTTTCCTTATTGCTAAAACTGATAAAGGAGGCTTAGGGCTCACCGAACAAGAATATGGCTTAGTATACGGTACTGCGGGAGTTATTGCCTTTATTGTAGGCTCAATTTCAGCTGGCTATTTCGTCTCTCGTGTAGGATTGCGCAAAGCTCTTTTCACTTTGGCGTGTGCTTTTAATATTCCATTTGTAGTGTATCTACTTTTTGCTTATTTCTTGCCCTCTCACTTACCTACTATCGCTTTAGGAATTGTAGGTGAGTACTTTGGTTATGGCTTCGGTTTTGTAGGTCTTACCCTCTTTATGATGCAACAAATAGCTCCTGGTAAATACCAAATGGCTCACTATGCTTTCGCCAATAGCCTGATGAACTTAGGAGTGATGGTTCCTGGTATGATTAGTGGTTTCCTCAGTAAATATTTAGGATATCAACACTTCTTCTTATTGGTAATGATTTGCACTATTCCTGCACTATTAATCACTTGGAAAGTACCTTTTACTTATGACTCGAAGCAGCATAAGATTGATGAAAAAGCTTTTTAAACCTACTTCTTAGAGCATTTTTAAGGTCTATAATACCCATACTTAAAAGCCTTTACCTAAATACTGATTAGGTAAAGGCTTTTAAGTTATCATTCTTCCTCCTTAGTAAGTTTTATTTCTTTGCCTCCCAATCAAAAGGAAAGAGCTCTGAGCGTGTATGGCTTTGTTCCATAAATCGCTCTATTTTCTTCACTATCTTAGGATATTTCTCGGCGAGGTTGTGCTGTTCAGCAGGGTCAGTAGTAAGGTCGTACAACTCAATAGGAGCTTTTTTATCTTTATTCACGTTTAGGCGTACTCCTTTCCAGTTTTTATAACGCACTGCTTGTCTACCTCCCATTTCGTGAAACTCCCAATAAAGGTATTTATGCTGTTGCTGTTGTTTCTTCCCTAAAAGCGTAGGTAAAAACGACACCTGATGCCTATCAGGCACATACTTCTGATGCGTAATCTCAGCAAAGGTAGGCATCATATCCCAAAAAGCCCCTATGTGGTCGCTTACGCTACCTGCCTTTATCTTGCCTTTCCAATACACAATGTAAGGGGTACGTATACCGCCTTCGTACAAGTCGCGTTTAATACCCCTCAATCCTGCTGAGGAGTTGAAGAACTTAGGGTCAGCACCTCCTTCGCGATGTGCCCCATTGTCGCTCGCAAAGATGATAATGGTATCCTCATCAAGCCCTTTAACTTTAAGGAGCTTGCGTATTTCTCCCAAATACTTGTCTAACCGACTCACCATAGCCGCATAAGTGGCATAAGTATGCGGTTGCGACATATAACCTGCCCAGCCAAAAGGTTTAGGAGTAATCTTGTCGTAATCCACCCCTTGATAAGGTTTCTTGGGAAGATATTCGTACGAAGCGTAAATACTGTCGTGAGGCACTACTAATTCGGCGTGTGGGAGTGTATAGGTAAGCCACATAAAGAAAGGCTTATCAGCTGTTTGTTTGCCTATATAATCCAATATTTTTTCTTGTATGAGGTCTTCGCCATAAACCTCTTGGCGCTCATAGTTTCCGTTTTCGGGAATGAGCACCTTTTCATTGTCGTGCCACAAGAAAGCAGGATAACGGCGATGAGCGCGGAACTGCGAGTTATAACCAAAAAAGGTATCAAACCCTTGTTTTAGCGGATTCCCTTCGGAAGGAACGATACCTAAACCCCATTTACCAAAACAACCCGTATTATAGCCTGCTTTCTTAAAAAGTTGTGCTACTGATGGGTCGTTGGCAAGTAAAGGTGCTTGCCCATCTACTGGCTCACGCACTTCTTCATTACCACGTATGTGCGTTTCACCCGTAGTTTGTCCTGTAATAAACGAAGCGCGAGAGGGCGCACACACAGATGTACCCGTATAAAACTGAGTAAACTTCATTCCTTCATCAGCGAGTTTGCTGAGTTGGGGTGTTTTGATAATTTGCTGACCGTAAGGCTCTATATCGCCGTAACCTAAATTGTCAGCCAAAATAAAGATAACATTAGGAAGTTTTTCTTGCGCCTTGACTCCTATGGTACATAAGGAAGCTAAAAGGCTGAATAGTAAATATTTCATAATAGTTAATGATGAGTTGTAAATGGTTAATCATTAATGCGACAAAGATACAAAACAATTTACAATTAGCAATAAAATAGACTATCAAACTCACATTAATCAACGTTAGTTCGATATGATCATCACCACAACTCCCCCTTGCGTCTCTATTGTCCCTCTCCCGCAAGCCTCTCCTAAACATCTGATAACTCCGCTTTGGTCGCTACACTTCCCCTTTTTCTCATTTCCAAATTTGCTAATTCTCTAATTTCTCTCCCCCATTTTCTCATTTCCAAATTTACTAATTCCCTAATTATCCCTTCTCCTTTCCGTCACAACATTCCCCTTCTCCTTGGGAGAGGGACGGGGTGAGGATTCTCTTTCTTTCGCCTCGAAACCCCGTTTTTAACATTTTTAGCCTTGTTGTATTGCACTATTTATCAACTACTTATATACCCTTTCTATACCAATCGTCCAAGATTCGTATAAGCTTCCTATAAGCTCTCTATAAGCTAACCCCACCCTCCTTACACCATTTTTTCACCAAAACCTCTCTCAGCTCTCTTCCGTTGTCTTTCGGTATCTTACGATGTCCCAAAAAATCCAATTACCAACCCCCAATTAGTAAAACCTAACCCCCATTTTGCTAATTAAAAAATGTTTCGTACTTTTGCGTCGTAAAACTGATATAGTGTTATGGAACAGGTGTACATCTTTATGCTGTTCGTGTTCTTGGTGCTCGCCGTTATCGATTTGGTGGTGGGTGTGAGTAACGATGCAGCTAACTTTCTTAACTCTGCCGTAGGCTCCAAAGTAGCCACCATTCGCACCATTATGATAGTCGCCAGCGTGGGGGTAGCCATTGGTGCCGTCTTTTCTAGCGGAATGATGGAAATCGCACGTAAAGGCATCTTTAACCCTCAGCTCTTCTATTTCGATGAGGTTATGGTTATCTTTATGTCGGTTATTCTTGCTGATATCCTCCTCTTCGACCTCTTCAACTCTATCGGTCTACCTACTTCCACAACCGTTTCTATCGTATTCGAACTCTTGGGCGCTGCGATGTGTGTCGCCACTATCAAAACGTTTATGAGTGACGAATCGCTTTTTAACGCTTTCAACTATATCAATACAAGCGAAGCAGGCAAAATTATCACCGGTATTTTCACCTCGGTAGCCATTGCCTTTACAGTCGGTACGATTGTACAATACTTAGCCCGATTAGTATTCTCATTTAAATATCAAGAAAATGTAAAATATGTAGGAGGCGTGTTCGGCGGGCTCTCGCTTACGGGGCTTTCCTACTTCATTATCTTTAAAGGACTCAAAGATGTCGCTTTCATTCCTAAAGAAGCCATTGCGTGGATAGACACGAATATAGTGCCGCTACTCATAGGCTGTTTTATTTTCTATTCGGTGCTCTCACAAGTGCTTATCCGTATGAAAGTAAATATTTTTAGGGTAATTATCCTCAGCGGTACTTTTGCTTTGGCAATGGCTTTTGCGGGTAATGACTTAGTGAACTTCATAGGGGTACCCGTAGCGGCTTATCAGTCGTATGATATATGGCATAATTCAGGAGTAGCTCACGACGGCTTGCTAATGGGTGCTTTAGCCGATGGGCAAATCTCTACCCCTACCGCCTTGCTATTGCTCACCGGTTTTGTGATGATTCTCACCCTTTGGTTTTCCAAAAAAGCACGTCACGTAATCGATACAGGCGTCAATCTATCTCGTCAAAACGAAGGAGGTGAAGAGAAGTTTTCTTCTAACTTCTTATCCCGATTCTTGGTGCGTATTACAGTGATTTGTGCCAATGCCGTGAACTTCATAATGCCAAAGTCTATTAGCAACAAAATAGATCACCGTTTTGAAAAACCTGAACCTGACCCTAATGTAAAAGAAGAAGACCTTCCTGCTTTCGACCTCGTACGTGCTGCTATCAACCTCGTGGTATCCAGTAGTTTGATTGCCATTGGTACTTCCTTTAAGCTCCCACTTTCTACTACCTATGTAACCTTTATGGTGGCAATGGGTTCTTCCCTTGCTGATAGAGCTTGGGGTCGCGATAGTGCTGTATATCGCGTGGCAGGGGTACTGAACGTAATCGGCGGTTGGTTTTTAACGGCTATTGTTGCCTTTATCGGGGCATTTTTAGTAGCAGGCATATTGTATTACGGAAGCGTGATTGGGCTTATTGTGATGATAATGGTAGTAGGCTTTGTGCTCATTCGCAACGCAATTATCTACCGCAATAAACAGAAAGCCAAAGCACAAGGCAAACGCTTTGAGCGCGCCGACTTGGCTACCATTGGCGGTGTCATCAAAGAAAGCTCTAACTATGTATCCGAAACGATTTTCCGCATCGACCAGCTTTATAGCAAAGTGGTGAAGAATCTCGGCACTCAAGATTTAGGCAAACTCACCAAAAACAAAAAGAATGCTAAAAAGCTCGAAAAAGAACTCGATGAGCTGAAAGGTAATGTATACTACTTTATCAAATCGCTGAATGAAAGTTCAGTAGCGTCCAGCAAGTTCTATATCCTTATTTTGGACTGTTTGCAGGATATGGCACAATGTCTCACGGCTATTACACTCAATAGTTATGAACACGTAAACAACAATCACAAGAACCTCAAATTTAATCAGCTACGTGACTTAAAATACATTTCCGATAAGATGGAAGATGTGTTTAAGGCTGAAGCCGAAATATTCAAAGGTTCAGACTATAACAAGTTACACGTAATTTTCGAAGATTGTAAGGTGTTGAAAAACGAAGTGTCAAAGATGGTACAAAAACAAATCGACCGTATTCGCACTACCGAAACCAGTCATAAAACTACTAAATTATATTTTAGTATTTTATTAGAAACCAATGCGCTCATCCGTGCTAATAACAACTTGTTAATGCAGTTCGATGAATACCAAAAACAGCAAAATAAGAAGAAGAAAATGAACCTTATCACCCAAGTAACAGGGAAGAAATAATGAAGATATAATGAAGATATAAAAAGAGGCAACTAAGTTAATTTTTAGTTGCCTCTTTTTCTTTTTCTATATTTTAACTATTCGTTAATAGCTGCAATACCAGGAAGTACCAATCCTTCAAGGCTTTCAAGCATCGCTCCACCACCAGTAGAAACATAACTTACTTTATGCTCAAAACCAAATTGTTTTACAGCAGCTACCGAGTCGCCACCTCCTACGAGTGAGAAAGCTCCTTTTTTAGTAGCTTCAACCACATAATCACCTACGGCAATGGTACCTTTTGCGAAGTTAGGCATTTCAAATACTCCGATAGGACCATTCCACAAAATAGTTTTCGATTTAAGCAATACTGATTTGATATTTTCAAGAGTCTTAGGTCCTGCGTCCAATCCTTCCCAACCATCGGGAATAGCATTTACAGGTACTATTTGTGTTTTGGCGTTGTTATCGAAAGCGTCAGCAGCTACTACGTCTATAGGCAAGTGTACTTCTACTCCTTTAGCTTTGGCTTTGGCAAGAATATCGAGTGCAAGGTCAAGTTTATCGTCTTCGCAGATAGAACTACCTACTTTTCCGCCTTGTGCTTTGATGAAAGTATAAGCCATACCCCCACCTATGATAAGGTGGTTCACTTTATCTAAGATATTTTCGATAATAGTGATTTTAGAAGAAACTTTTGAACCACCAAGGATAGCAGTTACAGGCTTTTCACCGTTTTTCATCACTTTATCAATACTTTCAATCTCCTTAGCGAGGAGGTAACCAAAGCATTTGTGGTTAGGGAAGAATTTCGCTACAATAGTGGTCGAAGCGTGAGCGCGGTGAGCGGTACCAAAAGCGTCGTTCACATAGATATCGCCGAGTTTAGCAAGCTGTTTAGAGAATGCTTCATCTCCTTTTTCCTCTTCGTTATGAAAACGCAAGTTTTCAAGTAATACCACACTACCAGCAGGAGCAGCTGCTACCGCTTTTTCGGCTACTTCACCTACGCAATCATCTACAAAAATCACTTTTTTACCTAATACTTTTTCCACTTCACTTACGATGTGACGCAAAGAATACTTGTCGTTGCGTTCCCCTTTTGGGCGACCTAAATGGCTCATAAGTACTGCGGTTCCTCCATCTTTGAGGATTTTCTCGATAGTAGGTTTCGCAGCCTCAATACGAGTGTTATCGGTTACTTTAAAATTTTCGTCCAATGGCACATTAAAGTCCACGCGAATAAGGGCTTTCTTGCCCGCAAAATTAAAATTGTCTATGGTTTTCATATATCTAAAACTACAATAATTTTATTCAAGCCTCAAAGGTACAACAAAAAAGTGACATACACAAAACTTTTTGACAATAATTTTATTTCACCAATTGCTCTTGATAGTAGAATTGGCGAACTGACAAATTGGCTAATTGCCAAATTATCTTTATCTTTGCGCCCTCAATTAAGTAAGAAAACCTCTATGGCTAAAGAAATAGACGAAAGTAAACAAGGACAAATCCTTGTTTTACAAGCTGATAATAACAATTCCAAAAAACTATATATCGAGAGTTATGGTTGCCAAATGAACTTCTCCGACAGTGAAATCGTAGCTTCTATTCTCTCCAAAGCGGGATATAATACCACTGATACTGTTGATGAAGCCGATTTGGTACTTATCAACACCTGCTCAGTGCGCGAAAAGGCAGAACAGACCATTCGCAAGCGTTTGGAGCAGTTTAATGTGTACAAACGCAAGAAACCCGCTATGAAAGTGGGTGTATTGGGCTGTATGGCCGAAAGGGTAAAACACGCTTTTCTCGAAGAAGAAAAAATAGTGGATATGGTGGTAGGACCTGATGCTTATAAGGATTTACCTAACCTACTTGAAGAAGTGGAAGAAGGGCGTGAAGCGGTGAATGTGATTCTCTCTAAGGACGAAACCTATGCCGATATTGCACCTATCCGTCTCAATAGCAACGGTGTAACAGCTTTTGTGTCGATTACGCGCGGTTGTGACAATATGTGCACTTTCTGCATCGTACCTTTCACTCGCGGACGTGAACGCAGTCGCGACCCTTATTCTATCCTCAACGAAATCGCCGACCTCCAAGCGCGTGGATTTAAAGAGGTTACCCTACTGGGGCAGAATGTGGATAGTTACCTTTGGTATGGAGGCGGACTCAAAAAGGATTTCAGCAAAGCAAGTGAGATGCAACAAGCCACCGCTATCAACTTTGCTAAACTCCTCGATATGGTGGCAACAGCTCAGCCTGAAATGCGTATCCGCTTTTCTACCTCCAATCCGCAGGATATGACCCTTGATGTGATTGATACGATGGCAAAACACCCTAACATCTGCAAGTATATCCACCTGCCCGTACAGAGCGGTAGCAATCGCATCTTGAAAGCGATGAACCGCCTCCATACTCGCGAAGAATATTTCGCGCTGATAGACAGCATACGCGAACGCATTCCTGAGTGTGCTATTTCGCAAGATATGATTGCTGGTTTCCCCACCGAAACTGAAGACGACCACCAAGATACGCTTTCGCTAATGGAATATGTGAAGTATGATTTTGGGTTTATGTTTGCTTATTCGGAGCGTCCTGGTACATTAGCAGCACGCAAAATAGAAGATGATGTACCCGAAGAAGTAAAGAAACGCCGTCTTGCTGAGATTATCGACTTGCAACAAAAACACAGCTTGTACCGCACTCAAGCACAAATAGGCAAAACGGTAGAAGTGCTTATAGAGGGGAACTCTAAAAAATCGGATAAAGAGTGGATGGGACGCAATAGTCAGAATACCGTAGTTGTATTCCCCAAAGAAGATTATAAAATAGGCGATTTTGTAATGGTAAAAATTACAGATTGTACTTCTACTACCCTAATAGGAAAAGCAGTGAAAATTAGTAATGAAAGACAATAGAGAAGAAACAAAATAGGCTGTCCGGTTAAGGGACAGCCTATTTTGTATTACTTTTAGTTGTGATAATATTAGTAACTTAATTACCTGTCGTGCTACGAGCTAACTCTATAATCTCTAAGTTTTTAATCTCTCCTGCTTCTATCTCAAAACGAAGCATCGTACGCACGGTTTGCCAACCATAAAGACCAGCAGCTCCTGGGTTGAGGTGTAACAACTGAAACTGTTTATCGTATTGCACTTTTAGAATATGTGAATGCCCCGAAATGAAGAGTTTAGGAGGGCAGGTTAGGATTTCTTGTTTTGCCAACGGACTGTATTTATTAGGGTAACCGCCTATGTGTATCATCAGTACCTCCACGCCCTCACAAGCAAACCGATTTACTTCAGGGAACTGCTGCCGTATCTCTATGCCATCGATATTACCATAAACCCCACGCAAAGGTTTTACGGCTTGCAATGCCTCTATCACTGCCAAATTACCAAAGTCACCACAATGCCACACTTCGTCTGCCTCGCTGGCGTAGTGCAATATACGATCGTCTATATACGAATGAGTATCGGAGAGGAGAAGGATTTTCATTGTACATCTAATTTATGATGTTGTTTACCCTGAATCTTATAACAAGCGCGTTTGGCAGCAATCTCTTCAGCTTTTTTCTTAGACGTAGAACGCGCCCGAGTTACCGAAAAGCCTTGTACGTGCACTTTAGCAACGAAAAACTTAGTCTCAGAACAATCTTCTATATCTTCTTCAGCCTCAAAAGCAAAGTCTAACTTATGTTTTTGACACCATTCTATCAACAAACTCTTATGGCTAATAACCTTTCCTTCCAAATTCTTGATGTTGATATACGGCAAAATGAGCTCACGCTCAATGAACTTAAAACAAGCCTTATAACCTCTGTCTAAATAAATTGCCCCTATGAGAGCCTCGAAGAGGTTACCAGTGATATTATTACCTAACTGTCGCGGAGTAAGTTTAGTGCGCAAGAAGTCCAAGAGCCTCATATCCTTACCGAGCTGATTGAGGTTACGGCGCTCTACGATTTTAGAGCGCATTTTGGTGAGATAACCCTCATCTTGCTCGGGGGCATTGGTGAAAATATAGTCGGCTATCACGGCGCCGAGAATCGCATCACCCAGAAATTCAAGGCGTTCATAACTCTTACGCGTTGCTTTTTGGAATTGGTAAGAAGGGTGTGTAAAAGCCTCGCTGTAATACGATAAGTTTTTAGGAGGGAATCCTAAAAGTTCTTTAATTTTAGTATAAAAAATCCCGTCTTTCTTCTTAGGAATAAGACGGGGGAAAGTTAATATTTTCTTTAAGCCGAACACTTATAGTTTATATCTTTTTGAATAATAAGCACGCATTGTGTCCACCGAAACCAAAGGTGTTGCTCATCGCTACTTTCACGTCGCGGTGTTGCGCTTTGTTGAAGGTGAAGTTCAGGCGTTGATCTATTTTTTCATCGGGGTGTTCAAAGTTGATGGTTGGAGGAACGATACTGTGTTTGATAGCGAGAATAGACGCTACTGCTTCTATCGCTCCCGCAGCTCCGAGCAAGTGCCCCGTCATCGATTTAGTAGAGTTGATATTGATATCGTAGGCGTGCTCACCAAATACATCTAATACTGCCTTAGATTCAGCGATATCTCCTAATGGAGTGGAGGTGCCGTGCATATTGATAGCATCTACTTCGTTCACTGATACTCCTGCGTCTTTAAGACAGTTAATCATCACGTTTTTAGCACCAAGTCCTTCAGGGTGAGGCGCCGTCATATGGTAAGCATCAGCAGAGAGACCTCCTCCTGCTAATTCGCAGTATATAGTAGCCCCACGAGCCACTGCGTGGTTGTACTCTTCAAGTACTACTGCTCCCGCTCCTTCGCCTAATACAAAACCATCGCGATTGGCATCAAACGGACGAGAAGCCTTAGCAGGGTCTTCGTTGAAAGTAGAAAGAGCGTGCAAGGCGTTGAAACCGCCGATACCAGCAATAGTAACTGCCGCTTCCGAACCACCTGACACCATCATATCAGCATAGCCAAAGCGAATGTAGTTTAGCGCATCTATCATAGCATTAGCTGCAGAGGCACACGCTGAGACTGTAGTGAAGTTAGGTCCTCTAAAACCATAGCGTATAGAAATCACACCTGCTGCGATATCAGCTATCATTTTAGGTATAAAGAATGGATTAAAGCGTGGCGTACCATCGCCTTCGTTGAAGTTGATTACCTCATTTTGGAAAGTTTCTAACCCCCCAATACCTGAGCCCCAAATTACCCCTATGCGGTCTTTATCTAGTGTATCCATATCAAGATGGGCATCTTTTACGGCTTCATCAGCAACCACTAAGGCATATTGAGCAAATTTATCGAGTTTACGTGCTTCTTTTTTGTCTATAAAATCCTCGACATTAAAGTTCTTTACTTCGCAAGCAAACTTTGTCTTAAACTTTGAAGCATCGAAATGGGTAATAGGCGCAGCACCGCTCTTGCCGGCTACGAGTCCTTCCCAAAACTCTTGGGCGGTATTACCTATAGGGGTAAGAGCCCCTATACCTGTAACTACAACACGTCTTTTCTCCATATTAGTTTCAACTTTTTAGCATTTAGGTTTAGAGCAAAAAGCATTAAGCAGTAAGCTACCAAGTATATACGTTGATAGCCTACTGCCTATGAGCCAATTATTGTTTAGCGTCTTCAATATATTTGATTGCTTGACCTACAGTTGCAATGTTTTCAGCTTGGTCATCTGGAATTTGAATATCAAATTCTTTTTCAAACTCCATAATCAATTCAACAGTGTCTAATGAATCAGCTCCTAAGTCGTTAGTGAAGCTCGCTTCTGCGGTTACTTCATTTTCGTCTACGCCTAATTTATCAACGATAATGGCTTTAACTCTTGATGCAATGTCTGACATAATTTTCTTTTTTTATAATTTGATAATAATTACTGCCGGCAAAAGTAACACTTTTTTTTTGAAACACAATCTTTTTCGTACAAATATTCTTCTTTTTTACTTTTAAAAAGTACAAACCTACTTATTATCATAGATTTATCATTTTATAAATATTCTACTTTTTACTTTGCTTTTTTCACTTTTTCACTATCACACTTATTCCATTTCCGCCAAATCCTACGGCATTAATTAATATATGTTCGAGTTTATCGGGTACAGATTCGGGGTAACTAAGGTAAGGCACTCCTTCAAAACGGTTATTCTGTAACATTCGTATTGCCATTGAGAGGTTCAGTGCTCCACTCGCCCCATAGGTATGTCCGTGTTGCCATTTATTATTGGTGAGTAGAGGTTTTTCTTCGCCAAAAACCGCTTCTATGGCGTTGAGTTCAGCTTGGTCACCTTTGATAGTACCGGTACAATGGGTTACAATCGCATCTATCTTAGGGTTCCCAGCACTTGTCAAAGCACGATGCATAGCATCTTGCAAACACTGTCCGTTTTTGGAGAGTGATACGCTATGGGTGAGCTTTTCAGTAGCAAAGCCTACCCCTACGATATAGGCTAAGGCATTAGCACGCTCTCCTTTTTCTAAACAGAAACAACCTGCCCCCTCCCCTAACACCATAGTACTTTGTTTTTTGCTCATATCCATTGCCCTGCAAGGATAAGGCAAGGGCAGACTACTGTATATTTTCAGAGCTTTCACTTGTGCAATAGTAAAAGGGGTAAGAGGTGCCTCGCTACCACCTACCAAGAAGCGGTCTTCCATACCACTTTCCAGCCACGCAATGGCATTGGCAACGCCGTGTAAAGCGGTAGAGCAAGTAATAGAATGTGAGAGCTCAAAACCCTCATTGCTCAAATCCTGCGCTACCCAAGTGCTGATATTGCCTAAGGTAGTAGTAGGCGAAGCTAAGGTTTGGCAACTGCCTTCTTTCAGAAAATGACTAAAATGCTTTTCAAACAACATTGTTGCTCCTCGCGACGACCCTATATTGATGCCAAAACGGACTCCTTGCCAGCCTGCTTGTGCAACGGCTCGTCGTGCAGTATGTAAGGCATAAAGAACGGTAGGGTCTAAGGGCTCATAAGCAGAATTAGAAGCTCTGAGTTGTTCTATAAGTTTTTGGTCACGGTCAGAAAGTCGCCCTTGTGGAATATTATTGTAAAGAGAGAGTGCCTCAGCTGCGAGGGTACTCGCCCCTGTAATAGCTATTTTCATTTCCCGCTTGCTAATTGTTAATTATCAATTGACAATAGTTCTATATATTCTTTAATATGCTTCTTCGCTTGCCAGCCTAAGGCTTCTGTTTTTTGGGTAATAACTTCAGCAGTCATACGGTTACCTTTGCGCTCCGGTAGCATTTGTATCTCGCCCCCAAAGAGCTGAGCAATTTCTAAAACTGTATAAGTCTCCGGACTGCCAATACCATAGCCATCGCCTTTACCTTTTTCACCTACCAAGAGTAAGCCCGCTACTATATCATCTATATGCGTAAAATTGCGCTGTTGAGTACCTGGAGCTACTACTGTTAGGGGCTCACCTTTCTTCTTCTTCTCTATAAAGAGTGCTATAAGCGTCGCATATTTTCCCGTGCCAACTTCTCCTTTGCCATAAACATTGTAGAAATACACAATAGCATAGTTGACCCCATACCACATACCGTAGTTCTTGATAAGCTCTGTATTCGACGATTTGCTCCAAGCATACGGACTTTGGTCTTTCCCTAAACCGCCGTCACCAAACTTGGTGCTACTGCCCGCATATACGAGTTTAGCTCCGTGTTTTCTGCAGAACTCTAATACTTTCAGCGTACCTATTTTGTTAAACAACAATACCTTGTCGATATCCTCAAAACTCTGTTCCACCCGTGAGTATTCACCTAAGTGATAAATAATATCAGGTGAAAAACTGATAAGCTCGAAGATATGTTCGGTACTTCCTTCGATATATTGCACCCCTTCTACGTGATTTTCACGCTTACCGGTGAAATAATTGTCTAACGAATAGACCTCGTTGTTAGGGTCTTTGGCAAGAGCTTCACAAAGGTTAGAACCTACAAATCCTGCTCCTCCGGTTACTAATATTTTCTTCATTTATCCTAATAATACAACCTTAGTTCAATATAATACTATCCCGATTTTACAATTGCTTTGCATTACATTATGTAGGGGCGAAATAACCTTTCACCTTCATTTTATTTATTCTTACTTGTGAATTGCAAAATAAGACAACCAATGGCGTAACACACCACATCTGCCCACGAAAAGTGATTACCTAAGAGGATATACCCCAAGCTCCCTCTCGTGAAGCCCAAATAAGTAGCCACACCCAAGTACTGCATCACTTCTACGGCTACCGCAAAGGCAAATATACCCCAGATGAGTTTATCCTTATGCTTCACTTTCACGAACGAAAGCACTAAGTAGTACAGCAATATCACCACCAGTACATCGCCTATATAGCCTCTAATAAAGCCCATACTGCTAAACACTGTCGCAATAAGCAGTTCTGCCCCCAACAGTGCCAACGCCCATATAAAATACTTTTTGTTAAATGTTAGTTTCATATCACACTTACCTAGCTGTCGCTGGCTTTACCTCTTAGCTAAAACAAACTTTCTCCATTCAAATCCGTCGTCAAAGCTTCTGTCATAAAGTCTAAAAACGGACGCATTGCCAAAAGTCCCTGCACTACTTTCTTATCAAAGTCCTTCGCTGTGGCTTCTTGTCGTGTATAGTCGTGTTTTAAGAGAAACTGCTTTTTGCGCAAATAGGCAATCATCGGGTCGTCTTTCTCAAAACCTTTGGGGGCAGTCTTCACCTCGTCACCCCATAGTTTCGCGTCAAATTCTTTCTTTATCCCCTCACTATTCATCACTTTTTGAAAATCCCCAGCATTGAGAGAAATTTCCTGACGCATACGCAATAAATCTTCTTTGTTAGGGTCGAAAAAACCTCCCCCTATAAAGGTCTCTTGCGGACTAATATGCACGTAATACCCACCGCGGTAATGCGGTTGTTTGCGTTGTATATAGCAACCGAAGTGCGTCTTGTAAGGTGTTTTGTCTTTAGAAAAGCGCAAATCGCGATAGATGCGGTATATTTTCAGTGGTGCAAGGGTGTCGTGCTCAGCAAGCCCAGTATAAATATAATTGAAAAGCAATGTAGCTTCTAATTTAGCACATTCATAAGCCTCCTTATGAGCATCGAACCACTCTTTATTATTGTTTTTAGCGAGGTCTGTAAGAAAAGAAAAAATCATAATACTAATTACAAATGACAAATAACCAATAAGGATATCTTTGTTGTTAGAAGTGCAAAGATAGTAAATAATTGTAAATAGAAGACAATTAAATAACGATTTTTTAGTTTAGAGATTTTTACTAAAATTAAGAAATCATATAGTTTTCCCTTAAAAATTTTAAACTTATAAAAGTATGAAATTCAATGTTTTATATACCCTTTCTATACCAATCGTCCAAGATTCGTATAAGCTTCCTATAAGCTTTCTATAAGCTAAGCATATCTACCCCTATATATAAAAAGTCTTAAAATTTTCAGATTTTCACACTTACCCCCACTTTAAATGAAAGAGCATTCCCAAAAGCCACTTGTCCGTTGAGTCCTACGTTTTTGAAGATGAAGTAGCGAAAACCTAAGTGGGCATTCCACAGTAGAAAATTATTAGGGTGTTCTCTTCTGAATTTTTCAGGGATAGGAGTAGAAGAACTATCACAACCACCTGAACTATGTCCGTCAGGAGTATCACTTTGCCAAAAACAATGCCCTATTGAAAGCCCTGTATACCAATCGGTAGTCATACGATGGTCAAAATGGAAGTCCACACTGAGCTCAGGCACGTAAGCAGTTTCGTATTTACTTTTAAGATTAAAACTCTGGTTAGAAAAGTTAGCTCCCACCGAGAAACGAGGCGTAGCCCCATAGTGTACCCCTCCGCCTATAATACCTCCTATAAACGAAGCACCTGTTTGCACATCAATAAATACATCGCCTTTAGTATAGGCTTCTTGAGCACTTATTTGCAATGCAAAAAGCAATAGAATAAAGAGTAAGAAGTTTTTCATATTGATTATTTTTTTATCCTTTGGCAAAGAACTCCCTGCCAAAGGGTTAAGGTTATTTCACTAAGATAAAATCGTTGTTTTTCACCCCGTTGATATACATTTCTTGAAAGTAAGCATATCCACATTTACCTATATATCCTAAAAACTCTATTTTATAAATCTTAGCCTTATTTTTAAGATAAAGTGTTTCTGTTTTTCCTGTATATAGAAATATTGCACTCTCAGTTGCTACTTCGGCATAATCTTTATTTTTAGATTTATTAGTAAACAAGGTACGATATTTCTTCTCAGTGTTATTCTCTGTGATTTGGTAGAAATACACATTTTCTTTATCAGCCTCTCCTTTGTCGCTTAAGAAATCTTGATATTCAGAAGCTGATTTAGCTATAAATAATTGAAAATTAGGAGGTGGAAGCATACATTCGTTTTGTATCTCTGAAGACTTTTCACAAGATAAAAAACTAATGAGTAATGATATTAAGAATAATATTCTTTTCATAATACTTATTTTATTACCCTTTGGCAGGGAGTACCCTGCCAAAGGGCTAAGGTTATTTTGCTAAGTAAGGTACTTCTATTTTAGTGCCATCTACACAAATTTCATTAGTAACTGCATACTCCCCACATTCACCACTTTTCATATAACCATTTACTTCTATTTTATAGGTTTTAGAAGCGTTTTGAAGGTAGAGGGTTTCTGTTTTTCCTGTATATACATCGTTTGTGAACCAAAGTTGGGTTGTTACTACTAAATAATCATTATTAGCAGTATAGTACAACCTAACATCATACGGTTTCTTTGTGCTATTCACTTGTTTGTAGAATGCAATATGAGCCCTGTCAATCTCTCCTTTTTGATTGAGAAAATCCTTGTATAACTCAGATGATTTATTTATGAGTAAATAGAATTCAGGAGGAGGAGTTGAACAATCTAAATCTCTTTTGCAATAGGTTAATGTTATTAACATTATTGCTAAAAATAAAAACTTTTTCATAGGACAATGATTATTTAATATACATAGTTTTTATGTCGTATTGGTAATTCCCTTCGGAACCTGATTTATAAGTATTTGAGGAACTGTGACGTTCTTTAGTGTCAAAAATACCAGCGTGATACCAACCTGTACTACCACTATAGCCATAAGTACTACCTCCCCAACCGAAATTATTATGTATTAATTCTATAGACTTAGAATCCGTTTGAACAACTACTTTTGTAGTTTTTTCTAAGCCTCTCCATATAGGACATTCAATATAATAGGTAATTCTTTCATTCTGATATACATACCCATCAAGTAACCAAGCGTGTCCACCATCGTAGGTGTTGTAGAAGTTTATGCCTAAAAGGCGATGTTCTTTCTTTTTACTTTTGCCCCTTATATAAACAGGATTGTTATTTACTATTTGTTGAACAACTAAGTCATTGTTATAATCACTTTGCTGAGCTACTATATACCCTAATTCTATAAAGGTTTCAATAGCTTTTACTATATTTGAACCACTACTACCACAGCCATAATCCATATTCAAGAGATCACCATCACCTAAATAAGCTAACAAGTGTTGAATATCTTCTACAGCAGTTGGGTTACTTCCCACGCTATAGTTATCAATAGAAGAAAACATAGCGCCAGCATCCACTTTGGTCATATCGTTCCAATGCATTGTTCTACCTTTGAAAACAGCTGGTTTTTTATAATAGGCTAACATTTGTCCTACAGCTACAGCTACACAGCCTACTGGAGCTTCTTCATTTTTAGTGCATTTTACTGGTACTTTATCATTATAATCTCTACTTTGTTCCCATAGCGTTTTTATTAATGGAGCTTTAACTACATTTGTTTTCAATCCGGTAGATTCTGTTTTTAGCAGTACCCCTCTATGGTCATCTTCGTCTTGCTTTTCATCCAGACCTGTTGAAATACGTCTAGGTCCCACATAAGCACAAGTACGAAGAAGGTCAGGAGTGCCTTTGCTCATTATCCTTTTCCCGTTTTCATCAAAGTAGCCTTCTTTAATCAGTTCTGCTTGTCGTTCTTTAGAAAGCTGTTTGAAGATAGCTTCTTCGGCTTCGGTAGCGAGTTTTTCTTTATTAGCTTCAAAGGTGGCACGCTGTTCTTCTATATACGCCTGCATATAGCTAAAGAGTATCGCTTGTCCTGGGTTACTAATAGTGTCGCCTAAATGTCCGTAAGAGTTATAAGCTAATACACTAGGGATACGCCTATCTGCTGAGGTAATTACATAGCCTTGGTTGTTGGTAAAGTTTACAATGTAGACATCGGCTTGTTCGGGCTTTGCGTTGCCTTTGGTGGGTACGTAAGGCTTGCGAGTGTCGCCTTTTACTACCTCAATCGAGCCAATTTTTAAGGGAGCCTTGGTAACAATACCCTCTACTTCACGCATTTGTATTGCGGTAGCGAGAGCAGTTTCTTGGGCTTCTTCTGCCGAAATATGGGTTTGCCCTGTGAGAGCTACCCAGCCTAAAAGTCCGTTGTCAGAAGCCTTCGTTTCAGTACTGGGTAATACTGAAATATCAGTGTCGGTTGCGAACGGGGCGTCTGCCTCTTCGCGTTGGCAGGAAAAGAAGAGTCCTGCTACAATAAAAATAGGTAAAAACTTTTTCATATAAGGTTTGTTTTTTGAATTACGCAACAAAAGTAGGGAAAAATTAGCAAATTAACAAATTTGAGAATTAGAAAATTATAAGCTATTTATACGAGAAATGAAACCTTGTAGTTCTATACCACGACAATTGTTTGTAATAGTTGTTCAGTGTTTCATTCTTGCCAAACAAATAAACACTCAGTCCGTTGCAATGTGTCAGCGCAATATTAGCAAATCTCGGTGTGTGTCTTTCAACCTTACAGAGTTGTTGCCAAATAGGTTCTATAGCCACACTGGCTTTGCTCTCCGAAAGCACTTGTTTGAGGTCAAACAAATACTTTTCGTTATTCCTACTGTATTGTTGCAAATGGGCTAAAGACAACTCAGAAGTGTTGAGTTGTTTGCAGAAAGAAGCTAATGCTTCCAACTGCTCACTATCTACCAAAGTAACCGTTGCCGACTGTCGTGCGCCCTCCAAAGCATTGTAATAGCTGTAGTAAGCTTCGGTTGCTTTTTCTAATTGTAATTTCCCTATAAGGTAAGGCAATAGGTGATGATAAGGAAAACCATCGGCAAGAATTTCGGCAGGCGAAGCAATAAAATAACGGGCAGAATGACGTAATTCATAGAGCACCTCTACCGACCCCATAAAGCAAGCGTCGAAAAGGATATAATCAAAACGATAAGGGCTTAAAACGTCCGCAAGGTCAGGAAGCTCCATAGCCCCCTCTCGCGGACTCATATCTTTCCCAAACGATTTTACAACCACCCCTGATTTGTTTTCGGTTTCTATATGATAACCTTCCGGCAGCCACGCATTGCCGTGCGACCAAAGCACGAGTCCTTTATAACGATTGTCGCCTTTGTAATAGCTCAAAGCATCTCTCAACACATTGCTCATTACGGTTTTATCAGTTGAATTTTGTTCGGGGTAAGAAGCGATGATTTTAGAGGCTATTATCTCGGTGGTATCGTGTACAATTTCTAAAAGTACAGGGTGTGAAGGCAAAGCGGTAGAAGTATTACTATCGATATACACCAAGAGTTTGTCTCTTCCGTTAGGCACAAACCCGCGTTCTATTTCGTTGAGGTCTTTTAAGGCATAGGGAGCGAGGTCGTTATCAGCAACCATATACACCAGCGTAATTTCGTAACGAGGTAAAAGGTCAAGGGTTGGACTATCTTTTTGACAAGAAAGTAACCCCAAGCTAATAAGAAGCAAAGAATAATAACGCATAGTTTAGCAAAATGGTTAATGAGTAATGTAGATTTTTCCTTTAGGACAGATTTCAATAGTGAGCTCAGCCGTACTGCCTTGTATCTGTACCGTGCTTTCTAATCGTAGGCGTGAAGCCGTAATGGCTACTACTTTATAAGTAGCTTTAGGCAATGTAAATGCCTTAGAGACGGTATTAGGTGATAGTTTTTCAGAAAAATGCTCGCCTACTGAAACGGTTACTGCTTCAAAATAGCGGTTTTGAATACGAAGGGTATAGTTTTCGGGCTCTATAGCTTCCTTAGAGCAAGACAGGGCAACGACTGCAAATAGATATATAAGGTAACGCATAGAAAAATGGTAAAAACCTCTGGCAGGGTTACTGCCAGAGGAGTTAAGGTTATTTTATTAAGATAAAATCGTTGTTTTTCACACCGTCTATATACATTTCTTGGAAATGAGCAGAACAGCATTCTTCAATAGTACCTAAAAACTCTATTTTGTAGGTTTTAACCTTATTTTTAAGGTAAAGAGTTTCTGTTTTTCCTGTATATAGAAATATTGCACTCTCAGTTGCTACTTCAGCATAATCTTTATTTTTAGAATTATCAGTAAGTAGCAAAGTGTGGTATTTCTTTTCAGTATTATTTACTATTTGGTAGAAATACACATTATCTCTATCACCTTCCCCTTCATTGTTCAAAAAATCTTGATACTCAGGAGCAGATTTAGGTATAAACAAGTGAAAAAAAGGAGGAGGAGAACAGCAAGGAGCTGGTGTTTCATCTTCTTTTGTGTTTTGGTTACAAGCTAATACAATGAATAGCATTGTAAAGAATACGAGATTTTTCATAACATACTTTTTATACCCTTTGGCAGGGAGTCCCCTGCCAAAGGATTAAGGTTATTTTGCTAAGTAATGGTATTCTACTTTTACACCGTCTACACGGATTTCATTTGTTACAGCATACTCTCCACACTTATCGCCTTCCATATAACCATTTACTTCTATTTTATAGGTTTTGGAAGCATTTTGAAGGTAGAGAGTTTCAGTTTTACCAGTATACACATCGTTTTTAAACCAAAGCTGAGTTCCTATATGCAAATAGGTATTTCCTCGAGGGTCTGTTTCATAAAGGAATCCTATTGGATACTCTTTTTTTGTATTACCTGCTTGTTTGTATAGGGCAATATGAGTAGAGTCAATATTTCCTCTTTCATTGATAAATTCCTTATGAACCTCAGAGTTTTTGTTTATCCACATACTAAAAGTAGGAGGTGGTGGAGAACATATATAATCTTCCTTATTTCCTTTACTTTCTTTACAAGCTATTAGAAGAAATAATGTTGTAAGGCATAATATTTTTTTCATATAAGGTTAGTTTTTAGGATTACGCGACAAAGATAATAAAAGAAATGGGAACTTCAAAACAAAGTAACAAAAACTATAGCGGACTTTATCTTTTATCTCCTAAAAACTGAGCGTTACCCCTGCTAAGTAATTGGCTTCAGCAGCGGGGATATACACCATTCCGTAGCCGTTATCGCCGTAAGGAGTGTATTTGGTATTGAAAATGTTATTCCCCATTACCGAAAACAATACTGATTTGAAAGTGTTTTTAGGCTTCCACTCGTATTGCAAACTGAGATTATTCACGAAATAAGCATCGAGCTTTGCTTCTTCTCGTTCGGTGTTATCTACATATTGCGCACCTACATATTTAGAAATCAACCCTATTTGAAAACCCTCAATAGGCATAAAAGTAATCGTATTACCGAGCACTACATCGGGAGAATAGGAAATACGAGTGTCGCCCCAGCTAATGGTACGAGTTGCTACATCAGCATCTTGACTCTTATAATCTTTGTTTATATTTTTGCTAAAAGCTACATTAGGTGACCACAACCAACGCTCTGAGAGTTGCACCATCGCATCGGCTTCAATTCCTGCACGATAGCTCTTGCCTACATTCTCACGGATAGGATAACCGGTGCTATTAAGTTTCCCTGAAAGCACTAATTGGTCTTCATAGCCCATATAATACCCATTGAGATTCAAACGTACTTTGGGGGTGGTGAGTCGCCAACCGAGTTCGATATCGTTGAGCTTTTCGGCGATAGGTTTTTTAGCATTGGGGTCGTCCTGTAAGGCTTCGTAATAACTCTTGTAATCGGAGCGGTTAGGCTCTTTGGTAGCACGAGCATAAGAGAGGTAAAGGTCGTTATGTGCATTCAAGAAGAAGGTAATACCTGCCTTAGGATTAAAACTGTTAAGGCTTTCGTCTACTTTGTATTTATTCGCCTTATAACCTACGTGACGGAATTGCAAATCGGCAAATAAGCTCCATTTAGGGGCAAATTGCCAAGTGAGTTTGCCATAACCTGCCGCTTCTTCTTTGGTGTTGAGTCCTTCATAGCTATAACGATTGCCATACACAAAAGGTGCTTTTTCTGCCCATAACAAGTCTTTGTAATGCGACCCTTCATAGCGATTGAGCAATCCTCCAAAGAGCAGTTGCACGCCATCTTTCTGATAGTTCGCCGAAAAAGTAGTACCCCAGAAATCGTTGTTCAATCCTTGTTGGTGAATGATGTATGCTTTTTGCTCCTTGCCTGCCCCGTCGAGCACTTTGGGCAAGCCTACCTTAGAATATTTTTTCTTCTCATAGTTCTCCCAATAGCCTTTACCTTTGGTGTAGTGGAAGGAAAGTTGCGTATGCCACGCTGTATTCCACTGTTGCGTCCAGTGTAATTGCGCGTGGTCTTGCTGATAGTTATCGGTTTCGTTATCGTAGAAACGTTTGTTACCAGCGGTATCTTTGTATTCACCCGCAGGATTATAACGGCGATTGCTATTCAAAGTTTCTTTATCTACTCCCAAATAAGTGAGATAGACACTTTGTTTGCCACCAAATACCAATCCTTTGATGAGCGTCCCCCCGTGGCTATAAGCGCCTTGTAAGAAGTAGGATTTAAGGTCGGAGGAAGCGCGGTCGCGATAGCCATCACTCTTGATAACAGAAAAGCGTCCGCTGAGCTCAAAACGGTCGTTGAGTTTTCCGGTGGAAAGTTTAAGGCTGTGTTTGTGAGTGTTATAACTGCCGTAGAAGTTAGCGAGTTCCCCTGATGCCTGCTCTTGTACAGCATCGGTAAGAACGTTTAGGCTTGCGCCAAAAGCTCCTGCTCCATTAGAAGAAGTTCCTACCCCGCGTTGCAACTGTATGCTCTCGGCAGAAGAAGCAAAGTCGGAGAGATTATACCAGAAAACCCCTTGTGATTCGGAGTCGTTGAGCGGTATGCCGTTGATAGTAACATTGGTACGGTACAAGTCGCTCCCACGTACAAACATATTGCTACTACCAAAGCCCGAACCATCTTCGGAATAGCTCACCACATTAGGTAACTGACCTAACAACAAAGGCAACTGCTGACCGAAATTTTTGGTCTTGATTTCCTCTTTAGAGAGATTAGAAAAGGTTACGGGAAGTTTTCTGGTAGCCCTCACGGACGATACTAATACTTCGTCTAACTGAATGGGCTTAGGTGAAGGGACGATAGAGTCAGGCTCTATTGTCTGTTGTGCCATTGCCGATGTAGTAAGGCAAATAGCAGTGTACAAAAGTACATTTTTCATTGTAAAATAAATATTTACAAATAAAAGAGGCTATTATTTGGTGTGTTAATAAAATAAAAAAGCCTGTTTATGCTACCCAAAAGCAAAAACAAGCTCCAATTGCTTAGTTTCATTCCTTCAACGGGATTATCCGTTCAAGTTCAATGGGTATAATCTCAGCCTGTTACAGCACCCCTTATGAGACGGCGCAAAAGTACAAATAAATATCAAAACCGCAAATAATACGCTAATTATTTCTTCTGAAAGCCTTTTATGAAAGCTGTAATAATAAAAGTTAGCAAAGCAGGTAAAAACCATTCTAAACCGTAATCGCTCAAAGGTAATAGGCTTTTAATTTCATAAAGCTTATCAAAGGGAAGTCCTAATGTTTGACAGCTATCAATAGTGGAAATAATAGCAGTGACCAATACGCTTAAAATATAGGGTAATTTGCTATTTACAAAGCGGTCGAAGAATAAAACGATTATAATGAGAGTAGAGACTATCGGGTATATAAATAGCAGAATATAAATCGCATAATTGATAATATTATCCACCGTATTAATTGATAATACTAATGAAATGAGCGTACAGGCTATAGCACCTACTTTGTAAGGGATACGTTGGTGAGTTACTTCTTCAAAGAACAAGCCCACTGCCGATGTAAGAGCAATAGCGGTAGTAAGACAAGCAAACCCAATAGCTAAGGCAATAGTAATAGTGCCCCATTTCCCTAAAACAGAATGAGAAATGTGTAACAGAAGTTCAGTGCGTTGTACGCTATCAGTTAAGGGGTAATCGGTAGTGGCGCCTAAGTAGATAAGCCCTCCATAAATAAACAACAAACAGAGCGTAGAAAGCATTCCAGCCGCAAAAGTAACAGAAACACGCTCATTGCGTGAGGTATATCCACTATCTATTACTGCTGCAATAACAATACCTGCAAAGATAACCGAAGCCAGTAAATCCATTGTTTGGTAGCCTTCTATGAACCCTAACGAAAAGCTTTCGGTGGCGGTAAATGCCGTAGAGGTAATACTATCGGGGGGAAAGCATACGCCTAAAACAATAAGCAGTACTAAAACTATCAGCAGAAAAGGAGTGAGAAACCTGCCTATAATGCTTACAATCTTGGATTTCGATATAGATAATGCAGTTACAACGGCAAAGAATAGAACGATAAACCACACCTTGGGAAAAGCAGGTAATAAGGGTTGTATGCCTACCTCAAAAGTAGTAGCAGCGGTGCGTGGGATAGCTACCAAAGGACCTATGCATAAAATAACTAATAACGTAAGGATTTTAATGAGCCAAGGGTGCGTTTTCTTCCCTAAATCAGTGAAGTGAGTGCCCGTTTTAGCCACCATTAACACCCCTAAGAAAGGAGCTAAAATAGCGGTGATAAAAAAGCCTAACAACGCCATACCCCATTCCCCTTCCGTTCTTAAACCTATGAACGGAGGTAATATAAGATTACCCGCCCCAAAGAACATCGCAAATAAAGCGAAGCCTACGGTGGTAATAGTTTTCCATTTGCTTTTACGAATATGATGCATAGAGGTAGAGAATAACTTTGCAAAAATAGTAATTTTATACTACAAATGCAAATATTTATTTCGAAGTTCCTCAAAAAATACCTTCAACCTATGTTTTCCTACCTTCATTGGCGCTACCGAATCCATTGCCATTACGGTGAAAACGAATTCTATAGTGCCGTAAGCACTTTTAGGCAAGAGATATTTGCCTATTTTCAAAACGGACTTCCGTACCCAATCAGGCAAAAAACCGACCTTCACAGGCTTATGTAACACCTCGAAAGCCAAAGCAGCGATTTCATACTGGGTGAACACCTCAGCCCCTCCTACATTCACTTCTTTTTCGGAGCTCTCTAATTGCGCTACACACACTTCGGCTAAATCCTCGCCGTGAATAGGATTCATAGCGTATTGCCCCTTGCCAAACAGGCGCACTTTACCTTCTTTTGCCATTGAAAAGAAGGTGGCTATATCGCTGTAAAAAGCCGATGGACGCACGATACAGTAGTCCATTCCACTGGTTTTAAGGGTATCTACAAAACGCTCTTTGGCAGCCCCAATGGCAATAGGACGCATTGCTTCGCCGTTTAATACGGAAATATATACGAACTTACGTACCCCTGAGCGCAGTGCTTCGTCAAGCAAGTTCTTGTTAGCTGCATAATCTACTTGCTCGTAGGTGAGTTTGTCTTTCTGCCGAGTAATCCCGACAGCGGAAATCACTTGGGTAACCCCCTCGCACACACCGAGTAAAGTATTGGGTTTTGTTACCTCAGCCTCGACTACTTCTAATAGCGGGTGGGTAAGTAAGGCGGGTGCTATTTTCGACTTATTGCGCACTATAATGCGGGTAGGGTATTCTTTTTTTAAGAGTTCAGCTAATATAAACTGACCTAAATAACCGGTCGCTCCGGCTAATAATATTTTTTCTGATGATTTCATACTGTTTTAATAAATTGATTTAAGACTTTCAACTTAGCTAATGTTTAAACTTTGGCTAAATTTGCGACGAAAAATAACTAATCAAACACAATTTTTCCTACGATTTTAGCACCTTCATACACGTTGAGCTCGTGAAGTTCGTCTAAGATATAAGCGGGGGCGTGACCTACAAGAAACCTCACTTGGCACAAAGCACTGTATTCACTTTCTTTCATAGGCTCTTCAAATTCAATAATAATGCTCCAATTTGGTTGAGGCAATTGCTCGATGTAAGTGCTGGCATAATAAACCTCACCGGTAGGAGGGTGTTGTCGTCCGCCTTCTTCTTTGGTAAGAAAATGAATGACACCTAATTTTGATTTCTTCATAGTCAGAATACAATTTGGTTTAACAAAAGTACTTCTTTATTTACTAACCGCCAAATAAAATAATAAATAACGAATGACGAATGACAGATAGATATATTTTAACTATACACTAAACGAATTTAGAGTGGCTCTACAGTGGCTCTACAGTGGCTCTACAGTGGCTCTACAGTGGGTCTACACAGGACACTAATTATAGATTCACCGAACACTACCTGAATATCAGCGATTTCTTACCTTTGAGGATTGGCTTTTTCGGTGGGATGAAGGCTTTACCTACTAAAAAACAATCGTCTCTCTTTTATGAGGATATACCCAACGAGTAGAGCGAATAAGCCTGTTTGTATCAGTTTGCTATCGGGGTGGGTGGCGAAGATTTCGTTGGAAATATTGGCTACCAAATGGAATAATATGGCTACTAGCACATTGCGCCCTGATTTGTAATACAGCCAGTTGATGATAAACACAAAGGCAAACAGACTCACAAAAAAGTTAGCTGTATAGAGCCACCCCTCAGCTTGTACATTGCTTTGGTAATAGTTCTTTACGAAGAACAAGGGCAAATGCCATAACCCCCAATACACAGTAAAGATAAGCGATGAGGTGAACAAGCTCCACCTGCTACGCAAAGCATCAGTGCCATAAGTATGCCAAGCCAATTCTTCGAACACCGGTGCCAAACAGAGCACAAACCAAGCGTTGAAAGGGGCTGAACTGAAACTAGGCTCTCCCGAAATGTAAAACTGGTCGAGACTATGCCCTAAATCAAGCGAAAGTAGTTGTGCCACCACAATGGAAAGGGGTGGAAACAAGAGAGTAATCCAAAAATAGCGGTTGGTGAGCAAATTTTTGCCTATAAAACGCGTTTTGAGGTCGGATAAGAGCTCTTTATTGCGTGTAAATAGGTAGGTAGCCACCCCCACAGGAGCCAATAAACCTGCCAATTCAAAAAAGCCTGTCCAAAAAGCATTAGGTGCTTTGGGTTGGTGACTCCAATAAGCCACCACAAACCACAATACCCAAGGAATTACAAGGGAAAGGGTAAAAAACAAAATAGGATGATTATATTTTTTCATTTTATTTAGATAAGAGATAAGAGGTAAAAGATAAGAAGTTAGATTTCTATTTTATAACTGATATTAGGGATAACCAAAGTAGCTTTGCTGAGCTCTATTTGTCTGCTTTGGTCATAAATAGTACCCCTAAGTGTTTGGGTAATATCTTGTGCGTGTGCTACAAGCGGAAGCACTAAAAAAAGAACGATGTTCAAAAAGGTTTTCATTGCGTAATACGTTTAAAATTCTGGGGCAAAGGTATGGTGGAAAACAAGGTGCATCGCCCAAGCGTGAGGGAATGGACGCTTTTTTAATGATTAATGTTTAGTGATTAATGATTAATTGGTAGTGAGGCAAGGGGTTAGGGAGATTTTATTCGCCGGAAGAATTGTGCGGGGCGGACAGGTCGGAGGAAGTGAAAAGAGGGGGTAGCGTGAGAGTTTGGACGTGCTAAACTGTGCTTCTCGCACCTAATTCACAAATTCACTCGGTGTTTTACCCGTAATCTTCTTGAAAACTTGGTTGAAAGAGGACTTAGAGTTAAAGCCCGCTTCATAGGCAAGCCCCAAAAGATTAAAATTCTTATCAATGTCTTTCTTCGCCAAAGTGATAAACTCTTCGACACGATAGCTGTTCACAAAGTCATAAAAATTCTTTTCTTCGTATTGGTTGATAATTTGTGAAAGGTGATTAGGAAGTACACCTAACATTTCAGCTAATTGAGCTAAGGAGAGTTTAGGTTCGAGATAAGGTTTCTCAGTAGTCATTAGTGTGAGCAGCTGTTGGTGTAAGCTAGTTGCGTCCTCGGCTTTCAATCCGGATTTGCGGTATTCAGGAGTTTTGGAGAATGAAGAAGGTTCAATATTGTCTGACCTATGAGAATTGTCAGACAAGACTAAATTCTTTATAAAAGGCTTTTGTTTTTCAACACTAAAAATTCCCTGATGCCGTATGCCCCAGAAGCCAATAAGCCCTATAAGTAAGACAAAGAGAGCCAAGAAAATAAGTTCTATATTAACTCCTATCTCAATTTCTAAGAGAAATTGCACTACATATCCCACTATCATCACTGAGAAGATCACCCCGAACCCAATGAGCAACAGTCGTAGCCATTGCAAACTAATACCTTCGTTATAGCCAAAATTGTCGTCTATTACCCGCTCATACTGATTGATTTTCTGATAAGCCAATACAATATACACCACACTCACAGTCACAAAAGCTACAAACGAAGTTGTAAATAACCATTGATACGGGCTATGGTAATCGGCTTGGTCTATTATTGCTTTTTCAGTCGCCGAATAGCCAAAAAGAAAGGGAAACATCACAACGTAGGTGAGCAAAAAAGGTAAAAAGTGCAAGCTATCGCGCCAATGAAAATGTTGGTCTTCACGTGAACACACCAACACGTACAAATATACAAAAGGAGCAAACAAAAGCGGAAAAGGGTGCGTCGCTCCTACTAAATGAGGATATTTCTCCCAATAACCCAAATAATGCAGGTAGTAATTCAGCAGATAAATACCAATGCACACCAACCATATCGCCAATACCTTATCCGATAAGGCTTGAGGGTGTTTGGTAAAGAGCAATACAGAAAGAAAAAAGCAAAGGAAAATACCGATAGTAAAGAGCGTATTCATTATTATCTTTGTTGTTATTAAAGGCGCAAATATAAAGATAATACAAGAAAACGCCAATAACTTTACTACTTAATGATAAATAAATGAAAAAAAATAACAAATATTTAGCGAACAAGACTTCTAAAATGAATAAAAACGAGAACTAAATAGGTTTTTCTATTTAGTTCTCGTTCTATAATGAGATTGTAATGTGGAGTCGGAGAGAATCGAACTCTCGTCCAAATAAGTCATCAAAAAGCTTTCTACATACTTAGTCCTCGTTTGATTTTCGTCGCAAAACTGACCGAGCACCGCCCATTTTGCGCTTAGCTTCCTTTGCTTAAGAACCGTTAGCAGAAGCGTACCGCAGGTTCAATGTTGACTTTTATGGTGCCTCTATACGAAACGCCGTCAACAAGGGCTTTTCAGAGACATCTCGCTTCCCTACCTTGTAGGGACTTAGCCAGCAATCTTACTAAACTTCAGATTAGGCAGCAAGAGCGTAGTTATTCTCGCCATTTAAAATTTTGAAATAGAGATTATCGAGCATTCATTTCACAGCTCGGTATGCTTACTATTTAATGCCACTTACTGTCAAAACCGGTCGACCCCAAGTGTTCATTTCTGTAATTCGGTGCAAAGGTACAAAAAATAATCATACTCACAACAATTGCCCATCTTTTATTTTATACTTTTGTAAAAAAAAGAGGATTTGGAAACCAACTTCGGGAGCAAAGTAATAGGGGAGAAATTCAGTTGAGGACGCAACATTAGCACAGGGATATCTATAAAACCACTGTGAGACTCATCGGTTCTTAGCCAAGCAGAGAGTTGTGCTTCAGGGATAGCGACTAATCTGTTTTCCGAACGAAAGTTGCCCGCAAGTCCCACTAATAGCGCAAACTTTTTGCTGTCATAACAGTTGAAATGTATTCCTAACTGTCCGTAACTACTACCTTGTTTGAGGTAACTTACATCTATGATCAGGATTTTGTCGTCGGAGATTTGCGCTACAGCGGGGAGTGCTGCCCATACACATAGCAGTAAAAAGAGTTTTTTTATTTAAATTATTGTATTTTTTAAGTACATATTCTACTGCAAAAGCTATCATTGGGCAAAGATAATAATTAGCAAATTAAGAAATTGACAATTTTTTAATTTGTAGTGAGTCCGCCATCTACAGCAAGCACAGTGCCTGTAATCCACGAAGCATTGTCGCTGGCTAAGAATACACAAGCTTTGGCTATATCTTCAGGCGTGCCAATGTGTTGCAACGGGTAGATTTCCTTTACCATAGTCTCAAAAGCGGCTTGTTTTTCGGGAGTAAGAGCTTGCAAATTGCGGTTGAATTGCGGGGTAGAAATACTTCCAGGGGCAATGGCATTTACGCGTACACCCAACTGTCCTACCTCAAAAGCTAAAGCCTTGGTAAAAGAGTTCAAAGCTCCTTTAGTAGCCGAATAGACGGTGGTCGCGCGGTTAGGAAGCATTCGGTGTGCAAAATACGACGAGATATTAATGACATTTCCTTGGCTTTTTACCAAAGCAGGAAGCAGACTTTGGGTAAGAAAATAAGGAGCTTTTACATTCAGGTTGAAGTGGGCGTCGTATAAGGCATCGTCCACTTGCTCAAAAGGCACGAACTTGCCTAAACCGGCGTTGTTTACTAAAATATCTACCGTAGATAGCAGTCGCTCAATGTCTTTCACTACCTCAGTTACTGTCTCTGTTTTTGATAAATCAGCAGAGAGGGTGTGTACTTGCACGGCAAACTCATTTAGTAGTGCTTGTTGGGCTTTTTGTAGTTTCTCAGGGTCTTTACCTATGAGCAATAGGTTCGCGCCCTCACGGGCAAAGGCTCTGGCTATTCCTAAGCCAATACCATCACTTCCGCCGGTAATCACGGCATTCTTGTTGTTTAAGTTTTTCATTTTGATATTTGTTTATTGATTTTACATTTTCTTCTTTTATACCATTTTACTAAGGAAACATAAAGTACTGCCTGAGGAAATGATATTGCGTAAGAGGTTAAAAACTTCAGTCCCCAATCATTCCAAAGATTAAACTTATCGCTTGTAATAAAGCTGTTTACCAAGCAAAGCGGTGTTGCTATAAAAAAGACAAATTGCAGAGTTTGTTTAAGTTCTGTATTCATTTGTTAATTATCTTCTTTGATTGTAGATTATTTACAAAATGCAAAGGTAAAGTATTTATTTGTATATTTGCAACTTATTTCGTAATTTATTTACAATCTATGGCAAAAGAAGTACAAAAAGAACTCTTGTTAGACTTTGATTTTCTGCGGAAATTGGTAGTGGGCATAGGGGAAGTATCACAAATCACTGGTATCCCTACCCGACAAATACGCTATTGGGAAGAGAAAAGAATTATCAGCAGTTTGACAGAAGAGGAAGGAAAAAACCGCCGATATGATTACCTCAATATCAAAAAAATACTCCTCATCAAAGAACTCCTTGATGAGGGGTACACGTTAGATGCTTCGGTAGAGAAAGTAAAGAAGCGTATGGCGATGATAGAGGAAACACTCTCCAAGATGAATCAATTAGTTAATAAGCAGATGAATTGATGAGAACAATAAGTAGGCAAGAGGCTATTACACTGAGATTGTTACACCAGCAACTGCTTTCTCCTCAATATGAGAAACCTGAGAATGTTGTAGTGTGGCAAGGAGCTATGCAGGCACAGGATTATAACTATTTTCGTTGGGCGATAGGTATACGGCAATGTACTCCGCAATTAGCTCAACTCCAAGAGGCTTTTGCTAAGGCTGAACTTTTGCGCCTTCATCTCTTGCGCTGTACGGTGCAAGTGGTGAGCAAAACGGATATAGGCTGGTTACTTCCTTTATGCAAGGAACGCAATCTGAGTACTTTGCAATCTTGGCAAAAGAGTATCAGTACAGTGTTTGCCCAAAATTACTTTGAGGAGGTAACCCACGCTCTACGTGAATTGTTCGTTGGTGGTAAGTCATTGTCTAAAAAAGCTATTGCTAACAGACTTACAGCTTTGGGAATTTTACCTGATGACAAACTGCTCAACCCTTTATTATTGCGTGCTGAGATTGAAGGGCTTTTGTGTTCGGGGGTGATGCAAGGCAAGGAGGCTACTTGGGCTCTATTGTCGGAAAGAGTGCCTACAACAGCTATTATTACCCTTGATGAAGCTTTGAAACGACTGGCACAGAAGTATTTCAGGAGTCATTCGCCTGCCTCATTAGAGGATTTCACGTGGTGGTCGGGATTGCCTAAAATGCAATGTAAAAAAGCTATTGAAGGAATTGCCTCTGAATTAGAAGAAGTTTTGGTAGAAAGTACTCCAATGTATCTGTATCGCAATAACTTTGAAGCTACCGATTACACAAAAACAATGCATTTGCTTCCGCCGTACGATGAGTATCTGATAGGTTATAAAAGCCGTTGGGTAGCTCTTGACAAAAAGCACGAAGCAAAGGCACACAATAAGTTTGGTATATTCAAACCAGTTATTCTGCACGAAGGCAGAGTTGTAGGCAATTGGAAAGCGAGTATTGATAAACAAGCAACTAACTTAACTACCGACCTTTTTACTGAGAAAACCAAAGTAAGGAAACGGAGTTTGCAAGAGGCTACTGAGCAACTTGTAAGGTTTTGTAAAAAAGATAACTAATTTTCTACTTAAAAAATTTGCTCATTTGTTAATTATATATTACCTTTGCAGCATTAAAATATTAATAATATAATTATGAAAAAAGTACTTTTAATGGGAGTGTTAGCTTCCTTTATGCTAGCGAGCTGTGGTACAGCTAAATCACCAGAGATGAAACGCTTGGAAAAACAACAACAAGCCTTGAAACTCAATACCGAGCTCAACGAATTGCAAATGAAACTCACACAAGAGCAAACCGATAATCAGTCGTTGCAAACTGAGGCTGCACAAGCTAATGAAGAAGCTACCAATCGTACGGATGCTTTTAGTGATGCCAACTCAGCTTCGGCAAGTGCTAAAAAAGCGAACAAAGCTGAAAAGGCTTTGCGCAAAGCTAGTAAAGCTAATAAGCAATTAGCCAAAAGTAATCGCCGTATTGAGAAATTGCAAAAAGACATCACTAAATTGCAAGAAAAGATAACTAAACTAAATGCTGAAGTAGAATTTAGCAAATAGATGCAAGTTAGATGTTTTATTAAAAAATCCTTGTATGGTTACCACACAAGGATTTTTATTTATTGCTTGTCGTGCTACGACCTAATTATTACTTACTTCAAAGGTTACTTCTATATTCCCACGAGTAGAGTTAGAATACGGACAAACTTGGTCGGCTTTTGCTACAAGTTCCTTAGCTTGTTCAAGCGACACATTAGGTATATTCACTTGTAAGGTTACGCCGAAAATAAAACCGCCGTTGTTCAGCTTTCCAATAGATACGTGTGCTGTTACAGCGGTCTCACCAGTGGTTATTTTAGTTTGTCTAATAACCAAATTCAGTGCGCTGTCGAAACAAGCAGCATAGCCAGCGGCAAAAATCTGCTCAGGATTGGTATAATCGTCGTTAGCTCCGCCTAAGGCTTTAGGAGAACGTATTTCTAGGCTTAATACGCCATTGTCAGAAGTTACTTTTCTGTTGCGACCACCTGTTGCGGTGGCCACTGCTGTGTACATTGCTGTCATCTGTCTTTTTTATTTATGATTAATAATTTGTTTACTAATGTCCTAAGTGTTTCGAGCTATTCCTCACTTAGGGGTATTCTTCACACGGGGAGTTTTTTTTATTGCTTATCGTGCTACGATTCGTGCTACGACCTAATTACCATATTGTAGTATCATCTCTACAAAAGCAGGGTCTCGGTGAGAAGAGAAAAGCGTTTGCTGGGTGTCGAGAGCGACTATTAGGCTCATATCCTCTGCTGAGAGTTGGAAGTCAAATACATTGAAGTTCTGCTCCATACGCTCCTTGCGCACCGACTTAGGAATGCAGATAATATCCCGTTGCAAAAGATAACGCAAAGCTACTTGGGCAGCACTTTTGTGATACTTTTCACCAATAGCATTGAGCGTAGGATTGGCAAAGAAATCGTTTTTACCCTCAGCAAAAGGTCCCCACGACATTAACTTGGTGTCATATTTTTTCATTAGCTCTTGGAGGTCTTGTTGTTGGTAGAATACGTGTGTTTCCATTTGGTTTACAGCAGGTTTTATCTCGCAGTGGTATGCCAAATCGAGGTATCTATCGGCATAGAAGTTGCTCACCCCAATAGCGCGCACTTTGCCTTCTTTGTAGGCTCCTTCCATAGCGCGATAAGAGCCGTAATAATCGCCAAAAGGTTGGTGAATGAGCAAGAGGTCTATATAATCAGTTTGGAGTTTATGCAAAGAGGTTTCGATAGAGGCTTTTGCCTTTTCATAACCTGCATTGCTTATCCACACTTTGGTAACGATAAAGAACTCTTTGCGGTCGATACCACTTTTCTTAATAGCATTGCCTACGCCCTCTTCATTGCGATAGATTTGGGCAGTGTCAATCATTCGGTAGCCTACCGAAATAGCATCGCTTACGCAACGCTCACATTCTTCGGGGTCTACTTGGTATACACCGTAACCCAAGAGGGGCATTTGTACCCCGTTGTTTAATTGGATATTTTTCATTTGTGATTCTTATTTTGTTAATTGAGTATATTCTTTTTCAGTTACAGGTTCTTTCCATTCGGTTTTAGCTTTTTGCACATCCATTATAGCCAAATGGGCAAACCAACTTTGAGCGGTAGCCCCGTGCCAGTGTTTTACCCCTGCAGGAACTACTACTACATCGCCTTTTTGCAGTAGTTGGGCAGGCTTGCCGTACTCTTGATACCAACCTGTACCCTCGGTAGCCAAGAGTATTTGTTCGGCACTATGCACGTGCCAATCGTTGCGGCAAGATGGTTCAAAAGTAACATTGGCAACCAATATGTTGTTTTTCTTATCGGGGGCAACCAATACATTCAAATAGCTTTTACCAGAAAAGTGCTTGCTGTTTTCGGGGGGATTAGCCTCTCCAAGTTCAAAGATATATCCTGCACTGCCATGGCTTGGGTCGGCAGCGATTTCATTAGCGTAGACTTCTTTGGCAGCAAGGAAAGCACCCCACGCCTTAGGCCAGCCCGCATAAAAGGCAATATGAGTAATCATCTCGGCTATTTCATCTTTGCTGATGCCGTTTTTCTTGCCCTCGGTAAGGTGCGACTTGATAGTAAATTCAGGTGCTCCACTCCCTATTAGGGTAGCGATGGTTATCACACTGCGATCACGTGGAGAAAGTTTCCCTTCACGACTCCACACTTGCTCAAAAAGAACATCATCATTGAGTTCAGCGAATTTAGGTGCAAAATCACCGAGGTGGTCTCGTCCAGCAGTTTGTTTTTTAGCTTCTTTTTTCATTGTATCTTGTTGTTTTACTATTGTATCTTGTTGTTTTACTTGGGCACTCATTGCTACTGTTAAGAGTAGCATTGCAAAGGTAATAATTTTTTTCATACGATTTTGCAAAGGTAATAATTTTTTTCATACGATTTTAATTTGCTAATTTCTTACTTTCTAACCATTTGTAGATATGTTCAAAAACTTCTTGGTTATTGAGGTCTTGAAACATAAAGTGGGTATTGCCAGAGATGCCTGCCTTAGGCAAATCGATAACTTTGCAATCACCTCCGTTGGCATTGATCACTTCAGCAAATTTGTAAGCCAATTCGCGCACACCACTCCAGAAGTTTTGAGCGGGTAGCTCGGCAGTCTTATCGAAATAGGCTAACATTAGGGTTCTTTTCAAGGGTTTTGATTACTTCGGTAGCCAAAGAACCTGTGGCTCCTATAACGAGTACTTTTGTCATAATGTTTGTGTTTTTAAGATTCTGGTGCAAAGGTACAGCGGTTTTGCCAAAGGATTGTTACACAAAAGTCGGTAGTTTTTACATTTTTTTCTTATCTTTGTCGCATTATGAGTATGGATAATAAAAATATCATTATTGAAGACAGCCTTCACCGCTTGGGTAGTGAGGAGTTGCGACATTGTATAGCCCACGTGCTGTGCGAGGCGGGTAGTTATGTTTTTCAGTATAACGGAGAAAATTTTACGCTTGAAGCTGGACAAACGATGATTATCCCTTATCAGCAGTTTATAGAGGCTGTTGTGCCCTCACCCTACTTGCAAGCTACTTGTATCTACCTCACCCCTGAATATGCCGAATATTGTAGTCCGCGTAGCAATTACGGTATACGAGGAGCGTTGGCGCTGTTTGCTAACCCTATTATGCCTCTCACCGAAAAGCAATTTACCCAATTGCAATACGATTTTCTGCAAATAAAACACCGACTGACAGATACTACTCACGATTTTCAAGAGGAAGTGCTACACAGTGCGGTGCAAATGCTTATTTTAGATTATTTTGATATTCACACCTCGCTGTTTGGGAAGCAGAAGATATCCTTTCAGGATAACGATCTTATAGTGCGTTTTATGGCATTGTTAGAACAAGAAGAATATGTGCAACATCGCGAAGTGGGGTATTATGCCGATAAGCTCTTTGTGTCGCCCAAGCACCTATCGGAAGTGAGCAAGCAGGTAAGCGGGCGCAATGCCCTCTTTTGGATTAACCACTTTACTACCATACATATACGAAGACTGTTACAGCAAAAAACGCACTCTATTACCGAGCTCACCGACCTTTTTGGTTTTTCTTCTACCGCCTATTTTTCTCGCTTTGTACAACAACATTTAGGGGTAAATCCGAGTGAATTTTATCAGTAATAATAAACTCCCCGCGATGCGAGCCGCATAGGCTGTTTGCACCACGGGGAGTTTTTTTATTGCTTGTCGTGCTACGACTCGTGTTACGACTTAATTAGCTAAATTCTTTTTCTTAGAACTCTTTGCTTTGCTGTTGAACTCTAAACAGAGTTGTAACCAAAAGTCAAAGTCTTTTTTTTGGTTGTACCCCGTAGGGTCTACATAGCAATAGCCAGAGAGTTCTTTGCCTCTCATTACCACTGGCGAGAAGCCCTGCCTTTCGGCAATTTCTTCTGTCTGCTCAGGATCAAACCTACACATTAAGGAATCCTTTCCTATATTGATGCACATCTTGTCATTCACCAAGAAAGCCAAACCGCCAAACATCGCTTTTTCTTCCACCGTAATATGGGGAATTTTTGCTAAATATTCGCGAACTCTATTCGCAAGTGTTATACTATAAGCCATTTTTTATTAGATTTTTGAGCTAAAATAGTTTAAAGCTACTACAGTTCCCAAATGTCTCGACTCGTGCATATTGTTTACATACATAGCATCTTCTATAGTATCAATAGAAAATAAACCTACCTTAACCGTTGGAAACTCATTGAATAGCCTTCCTTGATAATCTTCTTTTAATTGATTTGCCGTACTGAGTAACAATTCCTTTACTTGGTAGATTTCTTCTTTTGAAGGTGTAATCTTTTGAGGAAAGGTGCCACGATTGTATTTCTCTAAAAAATCAGTGCTGATTAGCAGTTTATTTCCACTGAGCTGATAACATAAGAATTGTTGTACAGCAATACAATGTGCTATATTCCAAAAGATGTTATTAGAAAAACCTGTTGGGATATAGCCTAATTGTTCAGGGGTAAGACTATCTAAGTAAGTCAATAGGTTTTTGCGAATGGATAAAAGAAAGTCAAAGTGTTTTGTTTTTGTCATTTTTAAATATTTTTTAGAAATCGGGGGCAAAAGTACTGCCTTCAAACTAAAAAAATCTTGCCATAAGACAAGATTTTCACATTTCTTTCCTGATACGACTCAGTGAAGTATCTGTAATGCCTAAATAAGTAGCTATATGTTTTAAGGGGGCGTACTTTATAGCACTGGGTTTTTCCTTTATAAACTGCATATAGCGTTCTTTGGCGGGGAGTATAATCATTTCGAGGGAACGTTTCTTTGCCTCAAACAATTTCTCTGCCATAAAGAGTCGCCCCCATTCCGAATATCCTTTCAAACTGTGATAAAGTTCTTGAAAACGGTCATAATCTATATGCCACCCCTCACAATCGGTAAGGGCTTGGATATTTTCAGCAGAAGGTAAATGTTTAAAAAGAGAAAGTTCTTGCACGATAATTTCACCTTCACAAAAGAAGTCGGTAGTGATATCATTTCCTTCATAGTCATACACAAAGGCGCGAGCAACTCCTCTCTGCAAGATGAGATAACCACGAGCTATTTCGTCCTTGCGCAAGATAAAATCACCCTTGCGAAAAGCAATAGGCTGATGGGCTTTTTGTATCTGTTGTAACTCTTGAGCCCCTATAAGAGGGTGTTTGTAGATATTTTGAAATAAGTTATGTGGCATTATTATTCTTTGATATTAGCTAATAAACTCCCCATAATTACTGCCTGTACGACTCGTCCCACGAGGAGTTTTATTTACGCTTGTCGTGCTACGACTTGCCTGTCGTGCTACGACTCCTCGATTTTAAGGTAGTCTTTAGCTTTATCAGTAAGTCGCATTTTACCATCAGCAGCTTCTAATTTCAATTGGTGACAATTTGACACCGTTTCATTTCCCTCTTTTTTGAGTCGTTCTTTTAGTTTGTTCCAATACTTTCGAGCAGTAAGAAAATCTTTACTATCCGCAAGTATAGCCACTACATCTACAATAGAGAAATACCATTTCTCGTGAGTGTCGTCCCAAATGGTACGCACCTTGCGCTCTTCAAATAATTTGATAGCTTCTTTTTTCATATCCGATAAGGTTTTTGTGCTTTTTCAAACAACAAAAGTACAAAATAATTAATAATTGACAATTAACCATTGATAGTTTACAAAAACTCCCCGTGGTTACTGCCTATGCAGCTCGCACCACGGGGAGTTCATTTTCTAATTTTCTAATTCTCTCATTTTCTCATTTGCTAATCGACGATTTTATCAACTGTAGTATTGCTGCATCTATTTTCTCTGCTGTGCTGAAGTTTTGTTTTATATGGTATTTTTCAGCGATAGCAGTAATTTTCTCGTAGCGTATATTTACCGTTTTACCCTCCTCGTAGATGAGGATTTTCAAAGGGAGTTCAATAGCCAACCGAGGGTTTTCCTGCATTAGGGCGGTTCCTACTTTGGGGTTACCTACTATAAGCACGGTGGCAGGCTGCATACTTTCGCCTACTGCCTCAGCCGCTTTGTGATGTTCAATAGTAGCAAAAATGATAATTCCTTTGCTGTTCAGTGTTTTCTGAAGTGCCGCTACGGTCTCTTCAAAAGCTAATGGACTTTGGAAGTCTCCATAAGGTTTTATCACATCTTTACAACTGATAATATGTGCTGCTACTAAGAACGGGAATAATAAGAAGATAATAAGGTGTTTCATATAGTTTATTACAAGTGTTTTTCAAAGAAAGTAAGGGTAAGTTCATTTAGTTTGTGGTGGGTTTCCTCAATAGAGGTTTTGCCACTAAATCCCAAAAGATGAGGAAAAGGCACCCATAAAGGTGCATCGGTAAAATCTACGTGGAAGATATCAGGGATTTGTACAAATTCACTCTCAGCTGTATTTTTGCATAGGTTTTCCATTGTGCTGAGGTGCTCTTGAATATCGCTTTCTGTCCACCCCCCTGAGCGTTCTCTTTCTGTGCGCATAGCTTCTGCAGGACGTGTGATCACCATTGTAGGAACACGCAAGCCTGTTTGTGCTATTTTTAGCGGAATCTGTGATTCCATAATCAAATTAGCTTTGATACGAGGGGCTTTCCACGAGGCTTCCGATACGATAATTCCTCCGAGAGAAACCCCAAAAGCTCCTAATCTATCCAAGTTGAGTTTGTTGTAAAGAAGATGGTTAGGATCGTTTGTATTGAGCGCAGTAAGGAAATCTATTACTCGCAATACATCTTTGGCGAAGTAGGCTATCAATCCCCCTTCAAAGGTTTTTCCGTTATAGTTCAAAAGAGGATTTTCTTCTGTTAAGCTCTCATTGAGCATAGGGTCGATGAGTGTTCGCGGCAGGCTTTGGAGCGTACTACCGTCGGGGAAAGTTGCTAAGGCTACCGCCATAGGGCAATCAATACCCACCACTATATAGCCTTGAGAAACTAACTCTTGTATCTGAAAAGTGCTTATACATCGGTGACCATAAAGTCCTGTGAGGTACAGAAGTACAGGATATTGCGCTTTTTCCTTGTTTACAGGAGCTTTTTCTAAGGCATTAGAACGCTTGAATTGCAACGAATAAAGCAACGCCTTTGGAATATGCAAAAGCTCTGAAATAGCCTCGCTCACCTTTGTAGCTTCAGGGATATAAGGGGCGTAATCGTGGTGAGAGGTATTTTCGGCAGGGTACCACACTTGTATGGGGATTTGTCTGGCTTGGTGTTTATCCGTGATAAAAATCTCCTCCCTATCAGGGTCGGTTACCCAATAACTCACTGTGCCAACGGCATACTTGCCCATAGGTTTTGCAAAAAGCGCAGGACGGAATATATAGTAAGCCCCTCCTACGAGCAAGAGCAAGAACAATAGTATGGTGATAAGGATATACATCTTTTTCTTTTTCATTTGCTAATTATATTGAGGTAGTGGCAAAGATGTGCAATGAACCATCTGTTTCTTTGCGCTGTATATAGCCTTTGTGGGTCATTTGGTGTAATTGTTTCTTTACTGCTGCGGTGGCTATCCCAGCTTTTTTTGCATTTAAAGGTAGCCTGTGGCTACCTTTAAACGGTATAATATGCAAAAGTACATATTATTTTTTACTTAACCTACTAAATTTGTAGCTTTTGTATCAGCCACCCATTCCACCATCAGTGGCATCTAATTTTAACTGGTGATAATTTGACACCGTTTCATTTTCCGTCTTTTTTGAGTAATCCCCAAAGATGTGCATTTTGAGTTCTTTAAATCTTATTTCACTAATTGTTCTATCTGTTTTTGCAGTGTTGCTCGCTCGTTAGCCGATTTAGAAAGAGCAATCGCTTTTTGGTAGTGAGCAATTGCTTTTTGGTTATTGATATCAGTATACAAATATCCTAATAACTCGTGGTAGTAACGATTGTCTTGTAGTCCTAATTTTTCAGCTTCTACAATAGCTTTTTCTTTGCCGTACACCTTGCCGTAAGCAAAAGTCCTGTTTAAGGCTATTACAGAAGAATATTCAATGATAATGAGTTGGTTATATAGGCGGAGAATATACTCCCACTTATTTTCATCGGTAGGGGTAGTATGCCAATAGGCAATACCAGCTTCTAAGTGATATTTAGAGATTTGAGAGTCTTCGCAGGCTTTTACTAAGTAATAGTTGCCTCTGTGTATGAGTTCTTTGTCCCATTTGCTTTTATCTTGTTGTTCATAAAGGGTGTTTTCACCTGTGGTATTGATACGAGCTTCAAGTCTGGAACTTTGGAAACACATCAGCGATAAAAGAGCATTCACTTGTGGTGTATCAGTTTGAGGGTGCTCGGCAAGTAAGAGCGTAAGACGTAAGGCTTCTTTGCAGAACTCCTTTCGTATAAACTGATTGTTAGTTTCGGAAAAATAGCCTTCATTGAAAAATAAGTACAAACAGCGCAGTACAGTTTCTAATCGGGCTTGTATATCGGATGGGCTTACGGTTTTGATTTGAAAATGATGCTCTCTAAGCTTGTTTTTAGCCCTAAGAAGTCGTTTTTTTATAGTTTCAGTATTGGTGAGTAGGGCATTGGCAATCTCTTCTACTGTAAAACCACAGAGTATTTGCAAAGCCAAACTTATTTGTGATTCTACAGAAATAGAAGGGTCACATATATTGAAAAGCATTTCTAACTGACTGTCGTTTATTTCAGAAGTTTCAAAGGTAAGTTCTTCGCTTTTCTCAGTAGGTGTAAGTGTCTTTTTTACTTTATCTTCAAATATAGCTACGTGTTTTTCATAGTCCCTAGCTTTGTTTTTAGCGACAGTGTAAAGCCATGCAGTAGGGTTAGCAGGCAAGGGCTGTATTTCCCATAATTCATAGGCTTTTAAGAAAGTATCACTCGCAATATCTTCAGCAATCTCCAAATGAGAAAAGCCAAAATGGCGACATAACACTGCCACCATTTTAGCGTATTCTTTTCGAAACAAATCGGATAAAAGTTGTGAGTGAGGCATTTTAATCTCTTTTTAGCACTTCACGTACTTCAATACTGCCACCTACTTGTTCAAAAATAGGGTTGGCTTTAGCCATTTCCACTGCTTCATCAATGTTTTCAGCTTTTACTACCACATAGCCACTGATAAACTCTTTAATTTCGGTAAAAGGTCCATCGGTTACAACCTTATCGGCTTTGATAGTTTTGGCACTACCAGCGATAGGCAAAAGGGTATTGCCTTTGTCGGCTAATTTGTTTTGTGAAGCGATACCTGCAAGCCAGTTCATACGTTCTTGCATTTGCTCGGGAGTAGGTTTGAAATCAGCGATGTTGTTCAAACGAAAAATTAATACAAAATCTTTCATACATTTTTAAATTTAATATTATACCCCTATAACGATTGAATTTCCTCTATGGGGACAAAGATAGTAAAAATTAACAAATAAAAAACTCCCCGTGATGCGAGCTACATAGGCTGTTTGCATACGAGGATTTTATTTGTAATATGTTCTCGTTAAATGATTACATCTTCAGGAGAAGCATAAGAAAAAGGTACCCATCGGTAGTCCTTCTCTTTGCCTATATATCCCAAACCAGGGAAAGGTAAATGCCCTGCAAGAATAAGCGTATGCTCTTTGTAGCAGTTTTCGAGTACGCGTAGGCGTGTGTGAATACCTTGCTGATAATCAGTATCCCACAACACACCCCAATCGGGTTTAGCAATGAGCAAAGGCGAGTGAACCGTATCGGCTAAGTGCTTTAACGAACGTCCCTCTGAGATGATAGTTACAAGCGTGTGTCCCGGCGTATGTCCTTCGGCTAACTCAGTTTTTAATATCCCAAAAAGAGTATCACCTGCGCTGAAGAAGTGCAGATGATTGCCAAGAGCTTTGAGAATATTGCGCGAATAGTTTAAGTATTGTTCTAACTGCTGGGGCGTTCTCTTATATTTAGTTTTAGAAAAATCGGGATTAGGTGATAGCCAAAAGTCGTATTCCTTTTTGTTGATATAACATTGCGCATTAGGGAAAGTAAGTTTGCCATCGGGAGTGGTAAGTCCCCCAATATGGTCGCCGTGAGCGTGAGTGATAAATACATCAGTAATATCAGAAGGAGAAACACCTATCCTTATGAGATTTTCGGGGAGTCTTCCTATATTGGTTTTTCCAGAATGCTTTCCATTACCAGCATCAATCAAAATATACTTATTAGCCGATTTTATAAGCAATATATTCACCGACATCTGCATCAGTTCGGGGTCGAGATACAGCTTTTGCATCTGATTTACAAAGTCCTTTTTAGGTATTTGAGGGGCAAAGATAGATTGAGGAGGAGTGACATTCATATATCCATCAGATAGGAGAAAGAGCTCCAAATCTCCCAATGTAATTTTAAGGCTACATCCTGTTGCTACAACATTGCTGTCAGTAGTTTTTTCAGGTAAGAAACTCATTAGTGACGGAACTGCTAAAAGTCCCCCACTGAGGGCAGTGGTTTGAAAGAATTTACGTCTATTCATAATATCGATTAGCTTTACTTTATTTATTGATGACACAAAGATATAAAATAATTGACAATTAACCATTGATAGTTTACAAAAATCCCCGTGGTGCGAGCCACACAGGCTGTTTGCATACGGGGATTTCTTTTTCTCATTTGCTAATTCCCTAATTCTCTAATTCCCTAATCTGCTAATTTCCAATCCTTACCTTTTACCTAAAAATTTCTCTTTGGTAACTCTATTATTGGGTCTATCGAGGGCTGTAACTACTATCTTACTACCTAAAAGGGCAGGGTTTAGGGCGGTAGTAGCGTATTGCCAAATGTCAGCGGTAAGTATGGCATTGCCTTCTTCAACGGTTCTCTCACCGTGCGATATCGTTACTTTCACCTGAATAACCTTAAAATTATCACTTACTTCAATGGTTATAAGCTCTCCTTTTTGGGTACCTGTATAGGCTTCGGCGTCGATGTGCCTAATTTCAGGAGCTTTAAGATAGTCGGACACTGCCATATTATAAGCGTTGATAACACCACGTCGTTTAGCTTCTGCCGTATATAAGTCTTTCAGAACAGGGTCTTGCAAAGCGTTTTTGGCATAGGTGCTAGCAAGCCTAAATCGGTTATTTTGCGAGATGAGAGTAGGGTGAGTAGTAGGCTTTCGGCGGGGTTTTGCAACAACAATAATCTTATCGCCTACTCTGCGATATACTACTTGGTTGCCGAGTTTCCCCGAGATGCCTTGCATTGCTAAGTTGTCTTTTATTTTAGCCATAGGTTTATTAGTTAATTTATCTATTTGTTAATTAGTACTGCAAAATTATAAAACATTTTCTGAATTAGCAAATGTGCCCATCTGCTCTCCGGTTTAAGACTGTTTATCGTTCGGTGTAGAGCCACTGTAGACCCACTGTAGAGCCACTGTAGACCCACTGTAGACCCACTGTAGAGCCACTGTGGGTTCGGTATAGCTTCGGTGTAGATAGCAATAAAGTTCTCTGTATGGTTTCAATAAGTAAATATACGAAATTTCATTTTTATAAGACGTTTACTTAACCTTATTTCAAAGGGTTAAGCCTTATACTTTCCTCTTTTCCAAATTTCTACTGAGTTAATAATGTTCTGCCACAAAATATAACAACCAGGACCTACGGTGGAAAGAGGGTGCAGGTAGGTGGTAGCTATCCAAATGGCAAAAGCCGTATTTTTTTGCCCTAAGGCTTGTCCTGCCTCAATCGAAGCTTCAAAAAACCGACCTATATACCGTCCAATAGCGTATTGCATTAGGCATAATAGTAACCCCAAAAAAGCAATGAGCAATAAAAAACCTATCCCCGATTGTGCGTGGAAAATATTTTTAAGAGTCGTACCGGTAACAATCATCAGTGAACAACCCCAAAGGTAGAAGGAGAGGTCAGGAATGTTTATCAGCCATTGGTGAAAGCGGTGAAGTTGTGGTACACTCTTAGTAAGTAGTGCTAAGAGCATAGGCACAACCAACACCAAACACACTTTCTGCATTATGAGCGAGAAAGCAGTCCAAAAAGTAAACTCCGATGCAGGTTCTATCAGCGGAAAACAAATCGGAATCAGTAGGGCGCAAAGCAGATTAGAGAGGAAAGTGTAGGTGGTCATCTGTTCCAAATTGCCCCCAAGTTTTAAGGTTACTACGGCTGCAGCCGCGGCACAAGGGGCTATCACACAAGCAAGAATGCTCTCCAAGAGTATCAACTCCTTGCCTCCAATCCGAAAATAAAGAATCACCCCTACAATCGCTGCTACCAAAACGATTTGGAAGAGACTTGCCCAAAAGTGCCATCTCACGGGCAACAACTTCTTAAAGTTTACCTTGCAGAAAGTAACGTACAGTATCAGGAACATAAACAGAGGCAGTATAGTGTCGAACGTAGGAGCAAGTTTTTGTGAGAGAGCATCCAATGCAGGCACGTAGTAAAATATGAGATATACCAAAGCGCCTATGCCCATAGAAATAGGCAGTGTCCAATTCTTTATAAAACGAATGAGTGTAAGCATTTTAAATTTACCGATGAGCTAATGATTTAAGGCTACAAAAGTACAAATAATTTGCTAATCAAACTGCTTGTACAACTCGTATTTAAAATTTCTAATTTGTCAATTTACTGATTTCTCCCTATCTTTGCCCTCAATATACCAATTGTTAATGAACAAATTAAGACATTTCTATGAAACAGCTTTTATCACTTATTGCTTTTCTTTCAGTATCAGCTCTTTTGGCTCAAAATCCTTTTGAAAAAGAAATATTGCAATCTAAGTATACTATCGATTCTATAGTAGCTACCGAAAAACTACTTCTTTACAAGAAAGAAGCAGCCGTTCAGCAGTTGCTAAAAGAGGGTAAGATTACCAAAGAGCAAAGTGCAAAAATACTCAAAGAAATTAAGGAAGCAGGCGAACTGAGCACTAAACAGAAAACCTATAAAGAAGGCTTACGCCTATCTGCTCTTATCCAGCAAAAGGCTACTGAACTCAGTATGGACACCCTGCAAAAAAACGCAACGCTCGATAGTCTTATATCTACTGAGCCAAAAGAAAACTATATACAAACTGTTCAACAGTTAGATTCATTGCCCAATAAATATAATGAAAATAAACACGGAGTTACAGTAGCTATTCATTTGGCTATCGGATTACAGTCTGTAACCAATGATAAAACTTACTTTAACCCCTATTTAAATACAGAATTAGGACTTGCTTTTACCTCTCAATTGTATAAAAAGAAACAACTTTCCCTCAATTACGGCTTAGTGTGGCAAAGCAATAGACTGAACATAAAAGGTAATAATTATCTCATTTCAGAAAATGGCGACACAAAATTAGTACCTTTTTCTAAGCCTTTAGACCGAGCTAAACTGCGTGTTAATTACCTCATCTTGCCTATTGAATTACAAAAGAATTTTAAGTCAAAAATACATATAGGAGGAGGCGCTTACTTTGGCGCACTCATCGATGTAAACCAAAAGATAAAATACACTGAGGGAGACGACCATTTAAAACTATTTCTTCGCAATGGTTTGAAAGTAAATAAATTCACCTACGGACTATCAGCTCAAGTGGGCAACAAATGGTTTTCGATTTATGCTAAATACAGTTTAGCTCCCTTATTCGAAAATAGCCCTAACAATATACACCCTTTTTCAATAGGTATAAAATTTTAGTAGAATATGGCAAAACGTTTCCTCTTTTTCCATCTGATACTTTTTGCGCTCCCTTGTTTTGCTCAACAAAGGGTGGTAAACAAGCATCACGAGTCTGTTGAATACGTAAATATAGGCATAGTAGGTACCAATAAAGGTATTATTAGCGATGAAAATGGTTACTTTTCGCTTGAAAAGCTCGGGGCAAAGCCCACTGATAGCATTTATTTTTCACATTTGAGCTATCAACATAAAGTATTAGCTTATCGTGATATCAAAAAAGAAGTGCAACTCACCGAAGCAGTAATTAACCTTCCCACTACTACCCTAACAATGAAAACACCTAAAATACGCTATGTAAAAAGTAAAGGAGTAACTACCCCTTTTACTCTTTACGGCGAAATGAAACAGTATTTTCAGCAACACGGCGGCGTCCTCTCAGAATTAGGCGATTTCATTTCGCTTTCTAACGACACTCAGCTTACCGAGTTCAGTATTGAGATTAGGAAAAGTACCTTTTATATGGCAGTCTTGCGCGTAGTAGTGTACCAAACCGATAAGGAGCACAAAAACTTCACTCCGCTTATCAAAGAACCTATTTACATTCATTTATTCCCTTCTGATAACCCACAAACTTTCACTCATAAGCTATCAGTATTAGTACCCAAAGGCGAAATGTGGGTAGGTGTACAGTTTGTGGAAGTGAGAGGTAAAGATGATGCTACTATTACCTTCAACGCCACTACCAACAAGTGCTGGTTACGCTTCCCTGATAATACAATCAGGCAAGTGAATGGAGGCTTCGGAATTCCCTTTACTGTAAAAGGCTACGACATTATCAAACAATAAAGGGCAACTTTGCCAAAGTTAAATAATTTGCTAATTAGCAAATTTTCTAACTATTTTCCAACCTTTTTATTTTTTCTTCGTTTATAAGGGCAAATTGGAGGACTTATGAAAAAGAAAATATTTACATCTGCCAAACTATTGCTGATGGGAGTTATCCCATTGTGCTACCTTGTTTTTAGCGCTTGTTCAGCTCTCACGCTTGAGTTTGAAGAGAGGGACTTGACCATTACAAATCTTGACGGCAAGACCATTCCCATAAGAGTTGAGCTTGCTCGCTCCATACGAGAGATGTCAAAAGGCTATATGGGGCGTGAGAATATTCCCGAAGGAACGGGTATGCTTTTTATCTTTAAAAGAGACGAAAAGTTAAGCTTTTGGATGAAAGATACGCCTACTCCCCTTTCTATTGCGTTCATTAACTCGAATGGCGAAATTCGCGAAACACGCGATATGACACCGTTTAGCCATCAAAGTGTGGACTCATCGGAACCTGTGCGTTATGCTCTTGAAGTGCCTCAAGGATGGTTTAAAAAAAACAACATAGGAAAGGGCTGTACAATCAAACTGCCGTAACCGATGAAGTTGAACAATCTCCTGTTTTTCTACATCGTACTTAATTTGAACCTTAAAAAGAATAAATCATTCATCATTTAAAGAAAAATGCAAATCGACCATCGTCTCATCGAGAAAGCTCAGCGCAACGACCGCTTAGCGCAAAAGCAGTTGTACGACCAGTACGCTCCTGCTTTGCTGAGTGTGTGCAGGCTGTACATTAGTGATTTGCAATTCGCCGAAGATGCCCTACTGAAAGCCTTCTTCAAGATATTTACCAGTCTCTCTAAATATGAAGAACAAGAGCACTTCTATGCGTGGATACGCAGGATTACTGTAAATGAATGTATAGATTTTCTCAAAAGCAAAGCCCAAAAGCTATCCTTCACCGATTGGAGCGATACTTACGACACTATCGACGAGAGTGATTTAGATAATGAATCTTTTAACGATGAGCAGATACAAGCCTTTATAGATAAACTTCCTTCTGCCTGTCGTACCATCTTCAATCTTTATGTGTTTGAAAATGAATCTCACAAGCAGATAGCAGAGAAGTTAGGTATTAGTGAAGGCACTTCTAAATCGCAATTGGCTTATGCCAAAAAACTTTTACAACAATACGTTACAAACTATAAAAAAAAGAGCTTAAAAAATGTGGAAAGATAGCATACAACGCCTATTTAGGTATCGGAAAATCAACCCCTCGCCTACTCTATGGGAACAGTTAGAGGCGCAATTAGCCGAAAGTGAAGCCCAACAAGCAAAGCACAAAAGCCGAAAAGTGTGGTATTACGCCATAGCTGCCTGCTTGCTATTGTGCCTCGGGATAGGGTATTTGTTACAACAGCAACAAACCAATACAAGCCCTGAATATCAATCGCAGAAAGTAGTAGTTGTAACCACAGAAAAAGAAAACGTATCATCTGTTGGTACTACTTTCACTCCTACTACGATAACCGAGACTCCCAAAGTTCCCATAGTCCACAGGACTCTTAGAGCTTTGCCAGCTGCTAAGAGTTCCATAGTTTCTCCTGCCCTCCTCGATATCAACGAGGTAGATACTCTTTTTGCCCAGTACACTGCCGATGCTATTGAAACCAGAATTACAAAACAGATGGAAAAGCAAATAACAGGGGATTTACAGCAACTATCGGCAGAAGATTTAGCTCTTATCGCTACTACTCAAGCTCAACTCAACCAATATGTAAATCAAAAATACGAGCAAGATGCTACTTTTAACAACATTGAAAGGGACTTGCTTAGAAACAGGGTAAAACTATTAGCTGAAAGGCTATTAAAAGAAGTAGGAACACGCGTTGTTTTAAACAATAAAGACTAAAAATAAATATCAAAATGAGAACATTACATTTTTTATGGGTGATTTGCTTGTTGGCGACAAGCGTCACCTTCGCACAAGACCATTCCAAAGAAGCTATCAAAAAATCGAAATACACGATAGACTCTATTGTATTTGCAGAAAAAGAAACGCTCAAAAAGAAACTTTCAGCCGTAAATCAGTTGCTCAAAGAGAAGAAAATCAGTGAAGAACTGAGTCAGCAGATGAAAGAAGAGCTCACGGCTACTACCGAGAAGAATATTAAAGAAAAGACGGCTGCTGAAGCCGAACATTTAGCGAAACTCATACGTGAAGGAGCGACATCAGCTTCCACAGAAACCCAAACCAATACGCTTACCACAGCTAAATCGGATGCGTATAAGCGCGCAATGGAAGAATTAGAAAATATTTTCCGCAAGAAGGAAGAGAAAAAAGTGAATACCAATCGTGCCTTAGACGAAATAGGGCTTTATATGGCAATAGGGTTTCACAACCTAAACAGTAGCAATGGCTTTGGTGACAATCGTTTTAAACCCTTAGGTTCTAAATCGTTTGAATTGGGCTTTACATCAGGGTTTCGCTTGCTTAAAACGAATAATTTGTTGCATATCAACTATGGAATTGCCTGGATGCACGACGGGCTTAAATTCAAAGAGAGCGAGTACTTTGTAAGAGAAAACGGCGTAACAAAATCGGTGGAGTATACTGCTAATAAACTTAACAAATCGAAATTGCGCACCAATTACCTCATCGTGCCTGTGGACTTCGAATTTGATTTTACACCTCCTAAAACTAAGAACGGAGTAACCATTTACCCTGTTCACGACAGTTTCAGAGTAGGTTTTGGGGGTTATGTAGGGGTATCCATAGGCAACAGTCAGAAAATAAGATATGACGATGGTTCTATTCATAAAAATGTTATAAGAGAGGACTTAAATATCAGTCCTTGGGTATATGGACTTTCGGCGCATTTAGGATATAAAAGTTGTGTGCTTTACGCTCGATATAGCCTCGCTCCTCTTTTCCGCAACAATCCTGTAAACGAGTATCCTTTTTCTATAGGGATACGTTTTGGAGATTAAAAGATTTGTTTTATATCTCTTAGCTGAAATTTATTTTCCTAAAAATAGTATTATAATCAAAAAAAACTTTGTACCTTTGCAACGTTGCTTGTAAAGGTACTTTTTTTGTTTGGTATAAAAAGTAGCCTTTTTAAATGATAAAAATATGAATACAATCTTAGAAGAAAAAGACATAGACACTCAAGATAAACAGAAGCTTATGGAGGCACTCGAGACGATGAGTGCCGAGGAGTCTGCTGGTTATAAGTTGTGGATTTCAAAAAAGCTTAAAGAGAGGTTTCATAATGCGACTGATTTAGAAGAAAACAATGAATATGCCTCAGCTAACTATCAGGATAAAGAAGAAAGTATTACCAACTTAGAAAATCTTGTAAGAGACGCAAGAGCGGAATATAAAGCGGGTAAAACTACCCAAATAAACCCGTTTGATATATGGGAAAATCTTTAACTGAAACTGAAGAAAGCTCAAGCTCAACCTATACAATTGAATTAACTCAAGAGGCTTTAAAACAACTAAAAGAGATAAAGAAAAATGGGTTACCCTCTGTAAAGAAACGCTTAGAGAGGATTTTTGCAGAAATAGCGATTAATCCTATGGATAGTAATGGGTTTGCTTCTGCTGAGAAATTAAAACATTTCCCTAATAATGAGATTTGGAGCAGAGAGTTAAGCAAAAAGGATAGAGTAGTGTATGAAGTTTTTGAAGATGAGAAAACAGTACTTGTTTCCCGATTGTTAGGGCATTATTTTGACAAATAAGTCGTAGTACGACGACAGTACGAGCCGTATAAGTAACCGTAGTACGGTGGACAGGGGAAGAGTCGGGAGAGCGAAAGATAACGGAGGATTTCAGAAGTGGTGTGAAAGGATTTTTGATGAAAAAAGGGTATTGGAAGGGTGTACTTAGCTTATAGGGAGCTTATAGGAAGCTTATACGAATCTTGGACGATTGGTATAGAAAGGGTATATAAGTGATTGACTCATAATACAATACAACAGTGCTAAAAATGTAAAAAACGGGGTTTCGAGACGAAAGAAAGAGGAATAGGCCTTAGGCACTAGGGAGGAGTATGACGAAAAAAGGAAGAAATGACGAGTGACGATTGACGAATGACGAATAACAGATGAAGAAGATAATATTATAAGGGGAACTGAAATGAGGGGAAAGCGATTGAGAAATGGTATTGTTTGAAACTAATGATACTTAAAACATCTAAAAATTGACAACTAACGACTAAACACTAAATATAATGAGTAATACAAAGAAAATTAATCCCGACTATGTGTTTGAAACCAGTTGGGAAGTATGTAACAAAGTAGGAGGTATTCACACGGTGATTACCACGAAAGCTCCGAGTATTGCGAAACAATTCAGAAGGAAATATATTCTGATTGGTCCCGATATTTGGCAACACAACGAAAATAAAGAATTTGTAGAAAACCCCGAACTCTTCAAATCGTGGCGTGCTAAAGCAGCTTCTGAGGGCTTGCGCGTGCGTGTGGGGAATTGGAAAATAGAAGGCAACCCCATAGTAATTCTGGTAGATTTCTCTCATTATGTAAGTGCCAAAAACGAGATTTTGCGTTATTATTGGGATAATTACAAGCTCGATTCTTACAATAGTCCGTGGGATTACGTGGAGTCGGTGCTTTTTGGTTATGCAGTAGGGAAGGTGATTGAGAGCTTTGTGAAGTTCAACACTGCTTCACGCGAAAACGTGATTTGCCATTTCCACGAATGGATGACCGGTAGTGCGCTACTCTATTTGGAAGAAGAAATGCCTAAAATAGGTTCGGTATTCACTACTCACGCTACCGTAGTAGGTCGTGCGATTGCCGGCAATGGTTATCCGCTCTACAACGATATGAAGAACTACAAACCCGAAGAAATGGCCTATCGGTTTGGGGTACAACACAAGCACTTCCTCGAAAAAGAAACTACCAAAGTAGCCGACTGCTTCACTACGGTAAGCGAAATTACTGCCCAAGAAGCGTTGCACTTCCTCAGTAGAAAAACTGATATCATCACGCCTAATGGCTTCAACGACGCCATAGTACCAGCTGAAAAAGATTTTGATAAGAAGCGCGCAGAAGCTAAACAGCGTCTTATCAGCGTGGCACAGGCTTTGGTAACCCAACCTATTAGCAAGGATACCAAAATTGTAGCTATCAGCGGTAGATATGAGTTCCGCAACAAGGGTATCGATGCCTTTATTGATGCCTTGGGAGCACTGAATCGGAATTCTAATAACAAGAAAGAGCTTTTGGCTTACATCTTAATTCCTACAGCTCACGATGCGCCTAACCAAGGATTGCTAAACAATTTGCACAACCCTCAGCAAACTACCGAAAACGAACAAAAGCACCTTACCCATATTCTCCCTGATGTGTATCACGATGCGATAATGACTCGTATTTATGAGCAACAGCTCTTCAATAGGAAGGAAGATAAGGTGAAAGTGATTTTCTGTCCAAGTTATCTCAATGGCAACGACGGGGTGTTCAACCTTTCTTATTACGACTTGCTCATCGGGTTGGACGGCACCGCTTTCCCATCGTACTACGAACCTTGGGGCTATACACCACTTGAAAGTTTGGCTTTTAAAGTACCTACTATTACCACTACTTTGGCAGGTTTTGGAAAGTGGGTGAACGATTATTACCCCGAAAAACAAAAAGCGATAGAAGTAGTACCGCGCACCGATAGCAACTACGGTGAGGTAGTAGGCGCGATTGCTAAGAATATTCAGAATTTATTAGACAGGAAAGAACAAGACTTCCAAGAGCTTCGAGAAACAGCAGGTAAAGTATCAGAAATCGCTCTGTGGAAGAACTTAGTACAATACTACATAAAATGTTATGAACTCACTCTTGAAAATATAGAGGACAGAGTGGAGAGTCTGCCTCCGGTAGAAACTGATGGAGTGGCATATTTAGAGAAATCGAAGGTGGTGAACACGCCTAACTGGCGCAGTGTGATTATCCACCGTGCAATTCCAGAAGCCTTGCAACCGCTCGAAGAACTCGCTAAAAACCTTTGGTGGTGCTGGAATGACGAGGCTTACGAAGTTTTTAAATACATCGATAAAGCCCAATGGATAGAAGTGCGTAAGAACCCTATTGCCTTGCTGGACAGCATCTCACTTACTCGTTATAAAGAATTGGAGCAAGATGCGGTATTTATGCGCAATCTTTCGAAAGTATATGGTGATTTCCAAGCCTATATGGCTAAGAAATCGGAGATGGTAAGTCCGTCTATCTCTTATTTTAGTATGGAATACGGCTTACATTCTTCCTTGAAGATTTATTCAGGAGGTTTGGGTATCTTGGCAGGCGATTACCTAAAAGAAGCCAGCGACAAGGCAACCAAAATCACTGGGGTAGGGTTGTTATACCGCTATGGTTATTTCACTCAAAAACTATCTTCAGCAGGTAACCAAGAAGCTGACTACGAAGCACAAGATTTCTCGAAGATACCTGTAACGCCTGTAACAGATGAGAGTGGAAAATGGTTGATTATATCAATAGATTTACCAGGCAGAACCCTATATGCACGTGTATGGCGTGTGGACGTAGGTCGTATAGAGCTTTATCTTCTCGACACCGACTTTGAGAACAACCGCGAAGACGACCGTTCTATCACCCACCACTTATATGGAGGCGACTGGGAAAACCGTCTTAAACAAGAAATGTTATTAGGTTTAGGAGGTATTAAGATGTTGCGCAAGCTAGGTATCGACAGTGATATTTACCACTGCAACGAAGGGCACGCTGCCTTTATAGGTTTGGAACGCCTCAGCGAGTATATACAAAACGAGAACCTTACTTTCTCGGAAGCGATGGAAGTGGTGCGCGCTTCGTCACTCTTTACTACTCACACCCCAGTACCCGCAGGTCACGATGCTTTTGAAGAAGGGCTATTACGCTCTTATTTAGGAAATTATGCCGACATATTGCACGTGAATTGGGAACAAATACTCGCTTTAGGTAAAATAAACTTGCAAAACCCACACGAGAAATTCTCGATGAGTAACCTCGCAGCGAACCTTTCGCAAGAAGTAAACGGTGTGAGCTGGCTACACGGTGAGGTAAGTAAAGAAATCCTCAAAGACTTGTGGCCAGGTTATATGCCCGAAGAACTTCACATTAGCTATGTAACCAATGGGGTACACCAACCTACGTGGACAGCTGGCTTGTGGAAAGAAGTAGAAAACGAGGTGTTTGGCAAAGACTACAAAACACACCACTACGACCCTAAGAGCTTTGAGGGCATCTATAAGGTATCTGACCAACGCGTGTGGGAAATCAAAACGGCTCTTCGTTCTAAGCTATTGCGCCGTGTAGAACAAAAGCTACGTTTAGAGAAGAACACCCCTTATTTCTCTCCACGTCAGTTAGTGGAAATCAAAGAGAACTTACGCGAAGATATCCTTACCATTGGTTTTGCACGTCGTTTTGCGACCTACAAACGCGCTCATTTGCTCTTTACCAATATAGAGCGTTTGGATAAAATAGTGAACAATCCTGAGCGTCCTGTACAGTTCATCTTTGCCGGTAAAGCCCACCCTGCCGATAAAGCAGGACAGGATTTGATTAAGAATATTGTGGAAATCTCGAAATTACCACAGTTCTTAGGCAAGATATTATTCGTTCCTAACTACGATATGGAGCTCGCGCGCCATATGGTACAAGGGGTAGATGTATGGATGAATACCCCTACACGTCCGCTAGAAGCCTCAGGAACCAGTGGAGAAAAAGCTGCGATGAACGGGGTAATGCACTTCAGCGTACTTGATGGTTGGTGGGTAGAAGGTTATCGGGAAGATGCCGGTTGGGCTCTCCCTATGGAACGCTCCTACGAAAACCAGCAGTATCAAGACGAAATGGATGCAGAGACGATTTACAACATTATTGAAGACGAGATAGCTCCTATATTCTATGATAAGAATAAAGATGGTATCTCATCGCGCTGGTGTGCGCTCATTAAGAATACCATTGCCAAAGTGGCGGTAAACTTTACCACTACTCGTATGCTCACTGATTACGAAAAGCAATACTATTACCCAATGACTGAGCGCGTAACCAAGATTAAAGACAATCACTTTGCAATCGCTATTGAACTTTCGAACTGGAAACGCAAAGTAACTCAAGAATGGGATAACATAAAGGTAGTGAGCTTTAAAGTGCCTAATCGCAATGAGCAACTCATTTCTATTGGCAAAATATACAAAGGTGAAATTACCTTAGAATTAGGAGAATTACGCCCTGAAGACGTAGGAGTAGAATTGGTAGTAGCCCAACATAAAGACGATAAGTTTAAAGTACTCTCGACAAGTGAGTTTACGGTAGTGGCTCAAGAAGGAAACAAAGCTACCTATCAATTGGAAATTGCCTCAGAATATCCAGGTGCTTTGCACTTAGCAATAAGAATTTTCCCAAAAAATAATTTATTGCCACACCGCCAAGATTTCGCTTTGGTAAAATGGTTGTAACAAATAAATAAGTATTTCATTTTAAAGTATATACGAAGAAAATAAGCAAATATATAAAGGTTAAAAAACCTCTATTTTGGAGAGATTAAAAAGAATAAGAAATGTTAAAATTAATAAAAAAATATCTCTAAAATGATTTTGTATTAAAATAATACTTATATTTGCACCAAAATTAAAATAGTAATCAAAATTCATTTTTTAAGTATGAAGAAAATCAAAGTAACTTTATTTGCTTTAGTTGCTACTTTTTCAGTGGCAGTTCAAGCACAAGATGAAGACAGTCCTTGGCAAATAGGATTTGGAGTGAACTCCGTTGATATTCGTACCCCTGATGCATTCGGGGAATTAATGAAAGACTGGGGAGGTCCAAGCGATATCAATATCCTTCCAGCAGTTTCTCGTCTTTCAGTAGGTAGATATATCGGAGCTGGTTTTTCTGCTGAATTATCAGGTTCTTTAAACAAAATCGAAAAAGGATTCGGTTATGTTAAAGACGGAGAAAAAGTAGATTTTTCTTTCTGGTCTGCAGACTTAGCGTTGCAATACCACTTTAAATCTCTTTGGAACAAAGAGAAAGTAAAATGGTTTGACCCATTCTTACAAGTAGGTGGTGGTTATGCCGCTATTGACAACGAAGGTAAATTCCGCGCCTTAGGTGGTGGTGGTGTAAACTTTTGGTTTACCGAAAACATCGGTATTAACTTGCAGACAGCTTACCACCCTACTTTCCAATCTGATTCAAAAGAGGATTACTTCCAACACGCTGCCGGTATTACCATTAAATTTGGTAAAAAAGACCGCGATAAAGATGGTGTAGCTGACAAAGATGACCTTTGTCCTGATGAACCAGGTAAACCAGAATTGAAAGGTTGTCCAGACCGTGATAATGACGGTGTAGCTGATAAAGACGACGCTTGTCCTGATGAAGCTGGTAAACCAGAATTGAAAGGTTGCCCAGACAGAGACAATGATGGTATCGCTGATAAAGATGACGCTTGTCCAGATGAAGCTGGTCCAGCTGAATTTAACGGTTGCCCTGATACCGATGGTGATGGTGTGCCAGATAACGTAGACCAATGTAAAGACGTAGCTGGTCCTAAAGAAAACAACGGTTGCCCTTGGCCTGATACCGATGGCGATGGTGTACTTGACAAAGACGACGAATGCGTAGATGTACCTGGACCTGCTTCTAACAATGGTTGCCCTGAAGTAACTCAAGAAGTTCAAAAGAAATTGAACGACTTTGCACGCACTATCTTGTTTGACGTAAACAAAGCTACTATCAAACCTCAATCAGCAACTGTATTGAACCAAATCGTTGACGTATTGAACCAATACAAGAACGCTAAATTCTCTATTGAGGGTTACACTGATATCAGTGGTAAGAGAGATAAGAACCAAAAATTATCAGAAGATAGAGCTTACTCTGTTAAAGCTTATTTGATTGAAAAAGGTATCGATGAAGGTCGTTTGACTGCAAAAGGTTTCGGTCCTGATAAACCAATCGCTTCTAACAAAACTAAGAAAGGTAGAGAGCTCAACCGTCGTGTTGAAATCAACTTAGTAAAATAGTTGTTTCTCTAACCCTTTTGTTACACATAAAAAGAGGTTGCCCGTAAGGACAACCTCTTTTTAATTATTAATTGTCAGTTATTAATCACTAATTGTTTATGTTTCCTTCTATCGAAATTCAATTGCAAACCTTACCTACTAATCCTGGTGTCTATCAGTTTTACGATGCTACGGACACGCTTATTTATGTAGGGAAAGCCGTCAATTTGAAAAAGCGCGTTTCTTCTTATTTTCAAAAGGAACACGACAATGCCAAAACACGTATTTTGGTGAGGAAAATTGTGCGTATAGAACACATAGTTGTAGCTACCGAGAGTGATGCATTACTACTCGAAAACAACCTTATCAAGAAATACCAACCGCGCTATAACATTCTCCTAAAAGACGACAAGAGCTATCCGTGGATATGTGTGAAGAAAGAGCGTTTCCCACGTGTGTTCTCTACGCGTAGGGTAGTAAAAGACGGTTCGTTGTACTTTGGCCCTTATACCAGTATGAAAACTGTACACACACTTTTAGATTTGATAAAAGAGCTCTTCGCTTTGCGCAATTGTAATTACGATTTATCTCCGCAAAACATCGCTAACCACAAGTTTAAAGTGTGCTTGGAATATCATCTGAAAAATTGTAAAGGGCCTTGTGAAGGATACCAAAACGAAGCAGATTACAACCAGAATATTCAGCAGATTGTAGAAATCCTCAAAGGGAATTTCAAAGATGCATTACATCAGTTTAAGGAGGAGATGATGGCACTGGCTTCGGAAATGCGATTTGAAGAGGCACATCTCATCAAGCAAAAGATACAGAGTTTAGAGAACTATCAGGCAAAATCGACCATCGTAAGTAGTAAAATTAGCAATGTAGATGTATTTTCTATCGTTTCGGACGAAGAGTACGGCTATGTAAATTTCCTACAAGTAGCCTACGGAGCGATTGTGAGAGCTCATACTTTGGAGATTAAAAAGAAATTGGAAGAAACCGATAGAGAGCTCTTGGAATACGCTATTATTGATATTCGTGAACGTTTCTTCTCTAATTCCAAAGAGATTATTGTGCCTTTTGAGGTTACTCTTTCAGAAGGACTACAAGCGACCATTCCTAAGGCAGGTGAGAAAAAACAACTCTTAGACCTATCGATGCGCAATGCCAAACACTTCCGTCAAGATAGATTCAAACAGGAGAAAATAGTAGACCCCGAACACCATACGAACCGTATTCTCACCCAGATGCAACGCGACTTGCACCTTTCTGTCCCACCGGTACATATAGAGTGCTTTGACAACTCGAATATTCAGGGTACAAATCCCGTATCGGCGTGTGTAGTATTTAAGAATGCGAAGCCGAGCAAGAAAGATTATCGTCATTTTAACGTGAAAACCGTAGAAGGGCCTAACGATTTTGCCTCGATGGAAGAAGCCGTGTATAGACGTTATCGAAGATTGTTGGACGAGGAGCAACCTCTGCCACAACTGATTGTAATAGACGGCGGGAAGGGACAATTGTCTTCGGCATTAAAAGCCTTAGAGCAATTAGAACTGCGCGGAAAGATAGCTATTATAGGTATTGCGAAGCGTTTGGAAGAAATATATTTCCCTGAGGATAGTATTCCATTGTATTTAGACAAGCGTTCGGAAACCTTGCGAGTGATACAGCAGTTACGTGATGAAGCTCACCGTTTTGGGATTACCTTCCACCGGCAAAAGAGGAGTAAATCGGCTATTGTATCGGAGCTTGATGGAGTAGAGGGCATAGGAGAAAAGACTAAAGAAACACTCTTGCAACATTTTAAATCGGTAAAGCGCGTAAGAGAAGCTACTTTAGAGGAGCTTACCCAAGTAGTAGGTTTTAGAGGTAAGAAAGTATATGAATATTTCCAGAGTCATAAATAAAAACGAAGGCTTTATCTGTTGCTAATTACAATTTGTTTCATACCTTTAGAGCAAGTTCTATTATAGAAATAATCTATGGCGAAAACAGTAAACAGCTCAGCTGTAATAGCTTTATAATCAAACGTTATCCAGAGCTAAGACGAACAAAAGACGGTGCGAGCCACACGGGCAGATAAAAAATGAAGGAACAAAAGACGAAGAAAAGACGAACAAAAGACGAACAAAAGACGAAGAACAGTGGTACAAATCTGGGTTCTTAGAGGTGTATAATGAGTACTTTTGCTATAAAAATAATTTATTCTTTTAATTAGAAAGTTTTTAATATATTATTCATAATTATTTTGTATCTTTGTCGCAAGTTTCATCTTAGAAAAAGCCCCTATGAAAAAACTAAGTATGGTAACCCTTTTGGCAATGGCAATGGTAGCTTGCAACAACAGCACCAACACAACGCAAAGCACTGAAAAAGAAACCTCTATTATTATATGATAAAGTAGCGGATAAAGGGAAAGAATGAATAACTATGAAAGTCTCTGAAGCAATTAGTATCACAGATAAATTATTTGAGCTCTACAAAAAAAAGATAGAGGTAAACATTCCTCTATTTCTCTCAAAAATAAAAGAAATACCTCTTACAAAGGAGAGTTTTCAGTTCTATACGGCTGTTTCTTCTATGGCTTCTTCGAAAATTGAAGGAGAAGTATTAGACATCGATAGCTATTTGAAACATAAATTAAATGGAGTAATTTATCAAAAAAACTTAGTTGAAAAACCTAATGATGTGTTTGCTGCCTACACTTTTGCTCAGAACTCTCCCCTTACTGTTGCTAACTTACTGAAAGCACATAAAATTATTACAAAGAATTTGCTAACCGCCAGTTCACAAGGAAAAGTGCGTACTTCGGATATGATTATACGCGATGTAGCAAAAGGAATCGTTATCTATGAAGCCTGCGCTAAGGAAGAAGTGAAAAGTGAGTTTGACGCTTTTTGTAATTTCTTAGAAGAGCTCATAAAACGAACATTATCTGTACAAGAAACGTTCTTCTGTGCCTCATTATTACACTTATTTTTAGTAAAGATACACCCTTTTGACGATGGTAACGGGCGTACAGCGCGCTTGCTCGAAAAATGGTTCTTAGCTGAAAAAATAGGTGAAAATGCTTGGTTTATACCCTCTGAAATCAATTATTGGGAACAGCGTGAAACTTACTACAAGAATATAGCTCTGTTAGGGTTCTTTTACGAAAAACTGAATTATAATAACAGCATACCTTTCTTACTAATGCTACCTAACTTTTTGAAAAATACTACTCAATAACTGAATTATTAATTGTTAATTGCTAATCGTTAATTGGATAATAATGCTTCTTTTCTTTAAAAACCCCAAAAACACTATTTATGTGGTAGCTACCGAAGTTGCCCTTACTGAGACTGACCTCAACAAACTGAAATGGCTGTTTGGCAATGCCCAGCAACTCTCCTCCCCTACCCTTAGCGGTACTTTCATCGGACCTCGTGCGGCGATGATTACCCCTTGGAGTACCAATGCGGTGGAAATTACCCAAAATATGGACATTCACGGGATTACCCGTATCGAGGAGTTTCACGAGGTAACCGACCCTAATACCCCTTTCGACCCTATGCTCTTTGAGCGATACAACGGTCTTACCCAAGATAGTTTTACTATCGACATTCAACCGCAAACAACACTCGAAATCGATGATATTGAAGCGTATAACCAGCAAGAAGGACTTGCGCTAAGCGGCGAAGAAGTTGCCTATTTAGAAAATCTCTCTCAACAATTGGGGCGCAAACTCACCGACTCGGAAGTGTTTGGCTTCTCGCAAATCAACTCCGAACACTGTCGCCATAAAATCTTCAACGGCACTTTTGTTATCAATGGTGAGGAAAAACCTTCTACCCTCTTCAAACTCATTAAAAAGACTTCACAAGAACACCCTAATAGCATTGTTTCGGCTTATAAGGACAATGTAGCTTTCATCAAAGGGGCTACCGTCGACCAGTTCGCACCCAAAAGTGCCGATAAACCCGATTTCTACGAGGTAAAACCTTTTGAGGCAGTACTCTCACTCAAAGCCGAAACCCACAACTTCCCCACTACGGTAGAGCCTTTCAACGGGGCGGCTACAGGTTCGGGAGGTGAAATACGCGACCGTCTCGCGGGCGGACAAGGTTCTTTGCCTTTGGCAGGTACAGCGGTGTATATGACGGCTTACCCCCGATTAGAAGAAGACCGCCCTTGGGAAAAAGGAATGGCAGAACGCCAATGGTTGTACCAAACGCCAATGGATATCCTCATCAAAGCCTCCAACGGGGCAAGTGATTTTGGTAATAAATTCGGGCAACCGCTCATTACTGGTTCACTCTTTACCTTTGAACACGAAGAAGGCGGACGCAAATTAGGCTTCGATAAGGTGATTATGCAAGCAGGAGGCGTGGGGTATGCCAAAGCCTCACAAGCCATAAAGCACACTCCCAAGGAAGGCGATAAAATCGTTATCTTAGGCGGTGAAAACTACCGCATCGGTATGGGAGGTGCTGCCGTATCATCTGCCAATACTGGCGCTTTTGGCGCAGGTATCGAGCTCAATGCCGTACAGCGTTCTAACCCCGAGATGCAAAAACGCGCTGCCAACGCGATTCGCGCAATGGTAGAATCGGACGAGAACCCTATCGTTTCTATACACGACCACGGGGCTGGCGGACACCTCAACTGCCTTTCAGAACTCATAGAAGAAACCGGTGGTAAAATCGACTTAGACCAACTGCCCGTAGGCGACCCTACCCTATCAGACAAGGAAATTATAGGTAACGAATCACAAGAGCGTATGGGATTGGTATTGCCCAATTCGGCTATTGCCAAACTAAAAACCATTGCCGACCGCGAGCGTGCGCCTATGTACGAGGTGGGCGTAGTTACCAACGACAAGCATTTTAGCATTGCTTCTGCAAAGAAAGGTACCCGCCCAATGGATTTAGACCTCAGCGCGCTCTTTGGCAGTTCGCCAAAAACTGTAATGACCGATGAAACAGTAGTTACTAATTACGAAGAGTTACACTACTATGCAAGTCAGTTACAGAACTATTTGGTACAAGTACTGCAATTAGAAAGTGTGGCTTGTAAAGACTGGCTTACTAATAAGGTAGACCGTTGTGTAGGGGGCAAAGTCGCCAAACAACAATGTGCAGGCGCACTACAACTCCCTTTGAACAACGTAGGGGTGATGGCTTTGGATTACAATGGCAAAGAAGGAATCGCTACCAGCATAGGTCATTCACCTCTTACGGCACTCATCAGCCCTAATGCAGGCAGTCGCAATGCTATTGCCGAAGCACTGACTAACATCGTTTGGGCGCCACTAAAAGACGGCTTGCAAAGTGTATCGCTATCCGCCAACTGGATGTGGGCGTGCCGTAATAAAGGAGAAGATGCGCGTTTGTACGAAGCTGTAGAAGCCGCTTCTAATTTTGCGATTGAATTGGGTATCAATATCCCTACTGGTAAAGATTCCCTATCAATGAAACAAAAATACCCCGACGGTGGTGATGTGATTGCCCCAGGTACGGTGATTATTTCGGCGGCTGCCCATTGTACTGATGTGCAAAAAGTAGTTGAACCTATATTCAAACGCAATGGAGGCAACATTTATTATATCAACTTCTCAGGCGCTCATTTTGAATTAGGGGGTTCGGCTTTTGCCCAAGTATTAAACAAAATAGGCGACAAAGCTCCTACTGTAAAAGATGCCGAAGGCTTTAAAATAGCTTTCAACGTATTACAATCACTGATAAAAGAAGGAAAAATACAAGCAGGACACGACATTGGTAGTGGCGGACTTATCACAACGCTTTTAGAGATGTGTTTTGCCGAAAACGACTTAGGAGCGACCATCGATTTGAGCGGACTTTCAGCCGATGAAGACCTTATCAAAACCCTTTTTGCCGAAAACGCAGGGGTAGTAATTCAAGCCGATAGCAGCATTGAAGCTACTTTGGAAGAAAACTTCTTAGAATGGGCTAATATAGGCGAAGTAACTACTTCACAAGAACTTACTATTCACCATTTCGGAAAATCGTACCATTTCAACATCCCCGAATTGCGCGATGTGTGGTATCTCACTTCTTACCTGTTAGACAAACAACAAACGAAAAATGACAAGGCGACTGAGCGTTATCAAAACTACTCCGAACAGCCTTTACAATACACTTTCCCAGCGCATTTCACGGGCGAAAAACCCATACGCCCCGCAGGCAAACGCCCTATAGCGGCAGTGATACGCGAAAAGGGTAGTAACTCCGAGCGCGAAATGGCAAATGCCCTATACTTAGCAGGCTTTGATGTGAAAGACGTGCATACCACCGACCTTATCAGCGGACGTGAAACCTTAGAAGATGTACAATTTATAGGGGCTGTGGGCGGTTTCTCTAACTCCGATGTATTAGGCAGTGCCAAAGGTTGGGCAGGAGCTTTACTCTACAACGAGCAAGCTAAAAAAGCGTTAGACAACTTCTTTGCTCGCCCCGATACCCTTTCAGTAGGCATCTGCAATGGTTGTCAGTTGTTTATGGAGTTAGAAGTCATCAACCCTGAGCACGCAGAGCACGGCAAGATGTGGCATAACGATAGTGGCAAGCACGAAAGTGGCTTTGTATCAGTAACCATTCCTGAAAACAATTCGGTGATGCTCTCCACCCTTGCAGGTAGTACCTTAGGGGTATGGATTTCGCACGGCGAAGGGAAATTCCACTTGCCATTGGCAGAAACCGAATATAATATCGTAGGTAAATACGCTTATCAGGAGTACCCTGCTAACCCTAATGGCTCTGATTACAACACGGCTATGTTATGCGACAAAACAGGGCGCCATTTGGTAACGATGCCTCACATAGAGCGTTCAGTTTTCCCTTGGCAATGGGCATACTATCCAGGTGAAAAAACAGCGGTTAGCCCTTGGTTAGAGGCGTTTATCAATGCCCGCAAGTGGATTGAAGCACGTAATGCCAAATAAAAATGGTAAATAAAATCTTAAAAAAATAAGTGCGCAAGTATTAAATTTACGCTAAAAAGGGGCTTATGGAGCCCCTTTTATATTAAACTTTTGTTAAACTTAAAAATACGCTTGACAGGTACTGTTTTATTCGTACCTTTGCGTCGCAATGAGGGTGGTAGCTCATTGTAAACTTCAAATAATAGTTTTCATAATTTAAAGTTTTGGTTGGTTAATGAAGAAGTCCGATAATTCTTTTATCGGACTTTCTTTTTTAATTCTTGTAACACTTCTTCTAAATCAACAGAAAAAGAAGGTAATTGTATTGTAATAGTACTGAAAGGGCAATTACCTTTTAGCTTCTTTGTGATATGAATATGCAAGGCATTGGCTTTCAATTCAAACACTACATCTTGGCACAAGGCATAAATATAATGAGTTTGCTCATTGTATTCAAAATAAAGTTCTTCTTCACAAGCTAATCTACTTATACAAAAATATTGCTTCTTATTTACAAAAGCTATTTGCAAAAGCTCTCCCCAATATGCGCGAGGGTTGAGGTCTATTTCTTCAGAGGTAAAAAGTAAGGTGTTCATTATGTCTTAAACTATTTTTTAGTTTCCCATACTATCGGTCGGTTATAAACTGAATATTTGGATTCTGTGTTCATACTGCAATACTCATAATTCTATTATTTCTTTTTACAAAGATACTGATTCTTTCCTGAAAAGCAAGAAGATTTTTAAATTTTAGACTTGAGGAATCTCAAAGAGACTTAGAAAATATCAGAAAAACTTTGAGATATCAAAAATGAATTTGAACTTCCGGAAGATAACGAAGAAGTTCGAAGGAGGTAAGTTAGGTAAAAGGTAAAAGATGAAAGGTAAAATGAGTATGCTTAGCTTATAGAGAGCTTATAGGAAGCTTATACGAATCTTGGACGATTGGTATAGAAAGGGTATATAAATG
>NZ_AKFR01000024.1:0-43648 GCF_000277665.1 Capnocytophaga sp. oral taxon 335 str. F0486
GAAAGCTAAATCATTAGCAGATGAACTTATAGATATGACCTTGCCTTACAAAAACTATATAAAGACAATTACTGCTGACAATGGTAATGAATTTTCAGACTTTAAGCGAGTTGAAAAGAAATTGAACCTACAATTTTTCTTTGCTCATCCTTATAGTTCTTGGGAGCGAGGTCTTAGTGAACACACCAATGGTCTTGTACGGCAATACATACCAAAAAACACTGATTTTAAAGATATTACAGATAAAGAAATTAAAAAATATCAATATAAAATTAATAATAGACCAAGAAAAGTATTAGATTTTGAAAAACCTAAAGATTTATTCTATCAGAAAGTAATCTGAAAAATTGCACTTGATGGTGGAATGGGCGTTCTACGATAAATAATCTTTTTCTTTTGTTTATTAAAAAATAATACATACCTTTGCAGAGAAATCTCAAAAGGTACTTTTTCTACTTCTTATATAAAAGAAAAGAAAACTATATGGGGAAAACAATTTCCTATATAGAGAATTAAAAAAAACTATCTCAGTAAAACGTTTTCTCATATAGAAAACCAAAAAAACTATCTCGGGAAAATGATTTCATATGTTGGAAACTGAAAAAACTATCTTAGTAAAACGATTTCCTATATAGGAAACAAATAAAACAAGTAATTATTTCATAAAATTTAATTGACAATCTTATGGCAAAGAAAACTTACTCAACTAATTTAGTCGAATCACAAGTGATGATTGACGGGTTAAAAGGTCGTAATGACAAATTGCCTTTGGGCGTGAAAGCCGAAGACATTACCAAGCTTGAAGAACTCCGCAAGAAGATGGAAACGCTCAACAGCGAACAAGAAAAACTCAAAGCTGACCTCAAAACTAAGACTCAAGAGCTTAGTAAAACTATTACCGAAATAGAAAGTAAAGTATCTTTCATTAAAAAACTCATAAAAATTGATATTCCTCAAACACAATGGAAAGAATTTGGTATTGAGGACAAACGGTAAAAAGAAATACCTTGTTAGGCAGTGCGTCCCAACAAGGTATTTTTTGTAATGATAAATAGTTAAGAACGAATTACTTTGTATATATAATAATTCGGAAACTATACATAAAATCAACTTATTGAATAGAACAAAATGATGAAAAAGTTATTTTTTTTACTTTGTTTACTGCCTTTTTCAGTAGTAGCACAAAAACTGTGGACATTAAGCGACTGTATTCAGTATGCCAAAGAAAATAACCTATCTATTAAACAATCGGAAATAGATTTAAAAGCCACAGATATTGATAAAATGCAAGCCAAAGCAGGTTTCTTGCCCTCGGTGAATGGCAATGCATCTTATAACTTAAATGAGGGAAAAAATATCAATCCTGTAACCAATCAGTTTGAAAATGCTTTCTTTCAATCGGCATCAGGAGGAGTAAGCGTAGACCTTACTCTTTTTGCAGGACTACAAAATTGGCGCAAGTTACATCAGGCGGAACTTAATCGTATAGCTTCTCAATATCAGTTAGATAAAATGAAAGACGATATAGTACTGATGATTATCAATGCCTATGCTGAAGTGTTGAGCAATAAAGAACAAATCAAGAATTTGAAAGCACAGTTAGAAATTTCAAAGGAAAGTTTAACGCGCACCCGAGAACTTATTGGTGCAGGTTCTTTACCTAAAGGAGATATTTATGAAGCCGAAGCACAACTGCTCACACAAGAACAGCAAATAATAGCAACCGAAAACGCTCTCTTTATTGCCAAAATGGGTTTGGCACAATTACTTTTGTTAAAAAACTATCGAGATTTTGATATTGCAGATAGTGCTTTTGAGCAACCTTCTGCTGATATTCTCAATAAAACTCCTGAAGAGATTTATGAGCGTGCCAAAGAGGTAATGAGCGATGTAAAATTAGCCGAAGCGAATATGCAAGTAGCTCAAAATAGTTTGCGTTTATCACAATCAGCTTATTCACCGCGTCTTTCTGCTCAATGGGGTTATAGTTCACGATGGAGTAAGAATCAAACGCAAGATTTTTGGCAACAACTTGATGCTAATAAAGGTATGTATGCAGGGTTATCGCTTAATATTCCTATTTTTAACGGATTTTCAACTTTAGGAACTGTAAAACGCCAGCGATTAAATTTTCTAAAAAGTCAATTTGCTAAAGAACAAGCAGAACTTACTTCTGAGAAGAACATTTATCAAGCCTATAATGATGCTTCGAATGCTAAAAAGCTATATGAAGCAAGTGAAAAGACGGTACAAGCAAAACAACAGGCGTTTAGTTATGCGCAAGAGCGTCATAATGTAGGTTTAATGAATACTTTTGATTTTAGTCAAGCTAAATATCAGTATGAGAATGCTCAAAACGATTTTGTTAAAGCTAAATATCAATATATTTTTAAGCTAAAAGTATTAGAATATTATTTTAGTCATTAATACAAAGTCGATGTTTTTTTGCCCAACTTTGGTACTTTCGAACAAGCCTTATTAAAGATTATCTCAGATAAAGTACAAGCTTTAACTTTGTTGTTTACCTAAATATCTGACAATTGGAAAGGTGTAATCAAAGATGCTCGCAACGTTAAGTACAAAAGTCATAAAAAGTAAAATTACTAATTTATCTATATATGAAAAAATGCATACTATTCAGTGCTATAACCCTATTTGTTGTAGGGCTACAAGCACAAAACAAATTCAAAGTAACGCCTGATGAGGCACGTAATGGTTCGTATACTATTAGTCCTACTTTGCCTGAAGACGGAATGGTAAAAGCAGGCACGGTTCTTACACTCAAAGCAACTCCTGCCACTGGCTATATTTTTGATAGTGGCTATTACTCTTTACCAGAACAGTGGGGAGCTATGTTTTATGAACAATCTACACCTGAGTTCAAAGTGAAAGTAAACAAAGATATGAATGTAGGAGCTTGTTTTATACCTAAAAAAGCGGAAGCTAATCTGAAAGTAGTGCAAGATATTGTTTATGCTAAACCGGGAGTAAAACCGCTGAAATACGATGTATATAGTCTTAAAGGTAAGCAAAATCTACCTTGTATCGTAATTATTCACGGAGGTGGATGGAGCTCCAATACCGAATCGGTGATGAGAGGTTTGGCACGCGAACTAGCAAACAGTGGCAGATATGTGGTTTTCAACATTGATTACCGCTGGATAGACAAACTTGACGGAGATAGTACTCCTACTCAATTACATCAAATTATAGAAGATGTGTATGGTGCTTTGTTACACATTTCTGAAAACGCTGCTAAATACGGAGGCGATAGCAGTAAGTTATTCCTTACAGGCGATAGTGCGGGAGGACATTTATCGGCTTCAGCAGCGAATTTTGTAGAACGTATAGGCGATAGAGGTTTTAATAAAACGCAAGGTGTTTACGAATTTATGCCTACCTATATGCCTAAAGGGAAAACTGTGGCACAAGTGCGCAATGAATTGGCTAAAGCTATCAAAGCTGCTGCACCCAGCTATGGGGTATTTCGTTCTGAAATGCTTACCCATCGCTTTAAAGACTATCCTTATTTAAATGAAATTGCACCTATCAACAGTATTCCAGAGGCTTCTAAAAGAGCAGTACCCCAATTGTTGTTTAGAGGTTCAGAAGATGAACTTATAAAAGATGAAGAGGTCAAAGCTTACGAACGCGCCCTTTCCAAAGCCGGTCAGAGGGTGGAGTATATACAAGTAGGAGGTGCCAATCACGCTTTCTTCGATTGGAAACCTGATACTAAAACACAAGCAACTTTCAACAAATACGGCAAATACCACGCTCACGAAATGTTGTTGTTCTTTGATTCAGTATTAGAAGATCTTAACAAAACAGAAAATACAAATTAGAAAATAGAAAAAGGAAATTAGAAATAATAGCAAAATGTCCGAGAAGTTAACTCTATAACTTCTCGGACATTTTATTATCAAAGTATTAAGAAAACTTATTCTGTATCTATAAAAACAATAAATGTAAAGGTTTGTAAGGCAATCCGAACCACTCGGAGATGTTGTGATGAGTAATGATTCCGTGATAAGAATAGAGTCCGTTTCTAAAACCTTTGTCTATTTGTAAAAGGTTTTCTACACCTCCCTCCTCTCCTATTTTTAGTAAGTAAGGTAATAGGGTATTGCTGAGCAAAGTTGAAGCTGTATGAGCATAACGGGAAGGTAAATTAGGCACTCCACAATGTACTACTTCGTATTTTGTAAAGGTAAGTTGTTCTAAAGTGGTAAGCTTACTGGTTTCTATACAGCCCCCTATGCCAATACTAGCATCTACTATCACAGCACCACGCTTCATCTGTTGTACCATCTCTTCGGTTACTACTATGGGCGAGCGACATTCTCCACTCATAGCCCCTATAAGCACGTGGCAATGTGTTAAGGCTTCTCGGAGCAACTGAGGTTGCAAAGTAGCGGTATATACTGAGGAGGGCAAATGTGTACGCAGTTTTCTCAAATCGGTGAGAGAAGGAGCAAATATCTTTACATTGGCACCCAATCCTAAGGCAGTTTTGGCAGCAGCTTTGGTCAGTTCATTTGCTCCCAAAAGTACTACCTCAGTAGGCGGTATTCCGGTGATATTGCCGAGCAAGAGGCGGTTTTCTTCTGCAAGCAGTTCAGAGGCGGTGAGTACAGCTGCAATACCTGTGAGCTCATCAACCGACTGCTGTATAGGATGATTTTCTGCTTCGTCCTTTATATATTCAAAAGCTAAGGCAGTGATTTGCTTTTGTGCAAGCGTCTCGAAGTAAGTTTTATCTTGAGTGTTAAGTTGTAAAGCCGACAACAATACGGTTTGAGCATTAAAGTAAGCGAGTTCATCAGTAGTGGGTGGTTGAACTTTTAGCACAATAGGGCACGCGAATATTTCTTGGGTATCGTATACTATTTCGACACCTGCCTCACTATAGTCGGTATCGGAAAAATGAGCCTCCTCTCCTGCCCCAGCTTCTATTAGTATTTGATGTCCGTTAGCCACTAATACCGCTACTTCATCGGGAGTTAAGCAGAAGCGATGCTCCTGAAAGGTGTGCTCTTTGGGAAGCCCTATTTTCAAAGATTTTTGTTCATTGCTTACCGCTAATCGTTCTTCTTGTGGTAATAGTTGAGATAAGGATTCCATCAGTCAGAGAATTTAGTTTCCAAATCACTTACATATTTCTTGAATGCACGGTCGGTTTCTATTAGGTTTTCCACCGTTTTACAAGCGTGTAGCACTGTAGCGTGGTCGCGCTGTCCTATTTGGCTTCCAATAGTAGAAAGCGAATTTTTGGTGTATTTCTTCGAGAAAAACATCGCCAACTGTCGTGCTTGAACCACATTGCGCTTTCTAGTTTTTGAATGCAAGGATTCTATATCTAAGCCAAAGTAATCGGCGATGATTTGCTGAATATGGTCAATCGTCAAATCGTTTCGGTTATTCTTTACCGATTTATCAATAATGCTTTGTGCGAGTTCTATAGAGTACTCTTTGCGGTTGAAAGCTGCTTGTGCAATCAGTGAATTACTCACCCCTTCGAGTTCGCGCACATTGGTACGAATATTTTCAGCTAAATAAGCGATAATATCCTCACCTATTTCAGCGCCATCATTATAGAATTTATTTTCTAATATTTTATAGCGTGTTTCATAGTCGGGCGTTTGGAGTTCGGCTGAAAGCCCCCATTTGAAGCGAGAGAGCAAGCGCTGTTCGATATCGAATAAATCAACTGGTGCTTTATCGGAAGTGAGAATTACCTGTTTCCCATTTTGGTGCAGATGATTGAAGATGTGAAAGAAAGCATCTTGGGTTTTTACCTTCCCTGATAGGAACTGAATATCATCAACTATCAGCACATCGATGAGCTGATAGAAGTGTATAAAGTCGTTAAGTGTATTCTTATCTTTATCTTTGGCTGTGGAAGCACTGATAAACTGTTGGGTGAACTTTTCGGCAGAGACGTATAACACCTTCTTTTTAGGGTATTTTTCTTTGATATCTACCCCTATTGCGTGTGCCAAGTGGGTTTTACCTAAGCCTACTCCTCCGAAGATAAATAGCGGATTGAAAGCCGTACCCCCAGGTTTGTTGGCAACTGCCATACCTGCAGAGCGCGCTAAACGATTGGAAGCCCCCTCCACAAAGTTGTCGAAGTTCTGATGTAAGTTCAGCTGAGGATCAACAGTTATTTCGCGAATACCCGGTATTACGAAAGGATTTTTAAGTCCAGGGTCTTTGGTTTCAGTAGCTAAAGTCAAAGTCTGTTTTGCTAATTCCGGCCGATTAGTACTAGGAAGTTGTTCTTTAGTAAGAGGAGTATCGACAATATATACGAGGCGAGAGTTTACACCTAAGGTAAAAGTCATAGCTGATTTGAGAAGAGAAATATAATTTTCTTCTAACCACTCGCAAAAGAATTTACTGGGCACTTTGATTTTTAGGGTGTTGCCCTCTAATTCTACAGGTACGATAGGAGCGAACCAAGTGTTAAATGGTTGCTCAGTGATATTGTCTTTTATAAATTCAAGACACCTACTCCAGACTTTTTCAGCTGCTTCTTTCATCTTTTTTAGTGCTACTTTTTAGCTAAAAATTTGATTATTAGATTTTTTTACTAATTTTGCCGGTGATAAAACTGTTGTTTTTTCAGTGAGCAAAGTTGTGAATAATTTTTGAATAAAAAAAATATTTAACATTTGTTTTTGTACTTTTATTTTATATGGGAGCACTGTTAATATTTTGTTAATATTTATATCTATCTAAATATGAAAGAATTATATTTTGATTATGTATTGCGTACACGCTATGCAGAAACTGACCAAATGGGGGTAGTGTACTATGGGAATTATCCTCAGTATCTTGAATTGGGAAGAGTGGAGTGGCTAAGGTCTATTGGCTTTACCTATAAGGCGATGGAAGAAGAAGGAATAATGATGCCTGTGGTATCTCTGCAAATTCAGTATAAAAAGCCTGCTTTGTATGACGAGCTCATTACTATTCGTACCAAGTTAAAAGAATTACCCTCTACAAAAATAGAGTTTGACTATGAAATTCTCAATGAAAAAGGAGAATTACTCTCTACGGCTAATACTGTATTGGTGTTTGTAGATGCGAGGACTTTCAGACCGGTGCGTTGCCCTGAGAAGGTGCTAAAGCTTATAAAAGCAAAAAGTGAAGAGTAAGGAGTGAAAAGTAAATAATTTGGTAATTTAACTTTGCCAAAGGTTGTAGCACAACAAGCTATTGAAACTTTGGCAAAGTTTATACCACAACTAAAAACTATTGATAGCTTTTAATCAAATTCTTCACCAATAATATCACGTTTGGCATTGCGATATTAGCGGCGTTGAGTACTTCTTCGTGTGATACATCGGGGGAGATGTCGGGACCACCTAAGTCGGTGATGACTGAAAGAGCACACACTTCCATATTCTGATGACGTGCTACAATTACTTCGGGCACGGTACTCATACCTACGGCATCACCTCCTAAAATGCGCACCATACCATATTCGGCTGGGGTTTCAAAAGAAGGACCTTGCAAACCTACATACACTCCTTTTTGGAGCTTGATTTTATGTTTCTTAGCTATCTTTTCGAGCTCGGTTATCATAGCTTGGCTATAAGGCTTGCTCATATCGGGGAAGCGCGCACCAAATAGGTCTAAGTTCTTACCGCGTAGAGGGTGCTCAGGAAATAAATTGATATGGTCGCGAATAACCATTACATCACCTATTGAAAAGTTAGGGTTCACCCCTCCTGAAGCGTTAGAAACAATCAGACGTTTAATACCTAATTGTGCAAAAACGCGTATTGGGAAGGTTACTTCTTGCATTGTATATCCTTCGTAATAATGCACACGCCCTGCCATCATTAGCACATAGCGGTTTTCTATTTTACCGTAAATCAGTTTACCTTTGTGTCCTTCTACAGTAGATTTAGGGAAGTTAGGGATATTGTTGTATTTAATCTCAGAAATTACTTCTACTTCATCTTCTAACTTATTGAGTCCAGAACCTAAAATAATAGCAAATTCAGGAGTGTGCTCTGTGATGTACGACTGTATGATACGAGCCGTTTCATTAATTTTATCGTAAACTTGTTGCATATCTTTATAATGTTTTATTTGTTACCTATATTGGTGTGAATAATACTAAAATATTGACAACCTCTCCCTCTACTCCTTCAAAAGAGGAATCGTAGCGATGCTTATCATATCTTTTAGTTATTGAAAATGGGTGACTCCAAACTTAGCAGCTTCAGCACGTGCTTTGGGTACTAAGGCAGTGAGGTTTTTGATACGAGAGGCATCAGAAGGGTGGGTGCTTAAAATAGTAGGTGTAGATTTACCATTACTCTTGGCACTCATACGTTTCCACAATTCAGGAGCCTCAGCGGGGTCATAACCAGCAATTGCCATAATCTGGATACCTATGGCATCGGCTTCTGTTTCGTTAGAACGACTAAAGGGCAACATTACCCCTAAGTTAGACCCTAAGCCGTAAGCGAGCATAAACTGGTCGGTATAAGCAGCGTATTTGCTAGTTTGCAAGGCTACTGAACCTGCAATAGCACCTATTTGTTGTAAGGTAGCAGCACTCATACGTTGTGCTCCGTGGTCGGCTAAAGCGTGAGCCACCTCGTGCCCCATTACCACTGCCAAACCTGTTTCGGATTGTGTAATAGGTAAAATTCCCGTATAAACCACAATCTTCCCCCCTGGCATACACCAAGCATTTACCTCGGGACTATCTACCAAGTTATATTCCCAACGATAATCATCTAAATAGCCTTTATAACCATTGGTATCGAGCCATAGTTTGGCAGCTTTGGCTATACGTTCGCCTACTCGTTTCACCATAGCGGCATCGTTTGTATTTTTCACTACCTTATTAGATTTTAAAAAGGTGGAATACTCACTAAAAGCCATCGGAAATACCTGACTATTAGGCATAAAGTTAAGGGTACTCTTTCCTGTAAAAGGGTTTGTCTTACAAGAAAAGACAATTAAAAGGAATGCGATTAAAGTTAATTTCTTCATAAGATTTTATTTGAGGGCAAAGATACAAATAATAATCGGAAATACAATAGTAATACTTTATAAATTTTATTGTTAATGAAAAACAATAATATAATAGGTGAAAAGTATTCTTTTTACAGTGAGACTACGTGCCAGAAATCGAACAAATTCGTTTCAAAATTAAAAGAAAATGAAGGTTGATTAATACAAGTACTATATGACTTTGGAGAAGCTGAGAAAAAAATGCTAAAATTTCTAAAATAGGGCATATTTTTTTAAAATAAGACAACAAAATTCTTTTTCATCTTTTAGTGAATAGAAAATAATAATTAGTTGTATATCAGTTAGATATAAAATATACCTATCTTACCTTTTAGATGTATCTTAACCGAAGGAAGAGCGAACCTAAGACGAAGGAAAGACGAACAAAAGACGAAGGAAAGAGGTTACTAAGTTGAATCTCAATTGGTAGAAAGAGGTATCTACGTTATTGAGAAAAAAATCATAAAAACGTGATTTTGGCAAAAAAAATGCAATTTTTAGTGTGAGTAACTTTTGAGGAATGTTTATGAGAATTGAAGATAAGAAGATGTAACTTTCGAGGAACTTCAACGGACTAATTGTCAGAAGAATGCGGTTGGCACAAGTTTTGTTGCTAAATAAAAAGTTGATAATATTTGGTGCTTTAAAAATAAAGTGCTACATTTGCGACTTCAAATTAGTACATAAAACAAAAAACTGCGTTAAAATTGCAAAACAATATGAGAAAACCATTATTAATGGCTGCTGCCTTACTGATTTCGGCAGTGGCATTCGGACAAAAAAAAGAACTCAAAGAGATTGAAAAACAAATCCGTAAAGGAGATTTAGCAACTGCCAAAAGCGGATTAAGCTCCATTAAAGGTTCTATTGAGGGTACTGAATTTGCACCTCAGTTCTATTTCTTGGAAGCACAAGTGAATGTGGAGGCTGCCAAGAAAAATGAAAATGTATTGGCTTCGTTGCAAGCGGCTTCTTCAGCTTTTGCGAAAGTAAGACAATTAGAAGGAGGTAAAGGCAAATACACAAACCAGTTGCAAACTTTGGCTGATGAGGCTATTAATATTGCAGCTAAGCAAGCACAAGACAATTACGAGCGTAAAAACTACAAGAATGCTTCGGTTGCTTTTGAACAAGTATACCGCCTCAGTCCGCGTGATACTGTATTTTTGTACAATGCGGCAGTAGTATCGGTTGAAAATAAAGATTATGACAACGCTGTGAAACTTTATAAAGAGTTGAAAGACTTAGGTTATGACGGTGCTGAAACACTTTATTTGGCTACTAATAAACAAACTAAAAAAGAGGAAACTTTCCCTGATAAAAATCAGCGTGATTTGATGGTAAAAGCAGGTACTCACGAAAAAGCTAGAAATGAAAAAACGCCTTCAAAACGTGCTGACATCGTGAAGAATATTGCCTTTATTTACGTAGAGCAAAACAAGACTGATGAGGCACTAAAAGCTTTTGCAGAAGCAAGAAAAGCTTATCCTAAAGATGCTAACATCATTCTTGCTGAAGCGAATGTTTACTTGCAATTAGACAATAAAGAAAAATTCAAACAACTAATGCAAGAAGCTGCACAGCTTGACCCTAATAATGCTGATCTTCACTACAATATTGGGGTTATCAATATGCAACAAGGTAACAATATAGAGGCTCGTAAAGCTTTTGAACAAGCACTTAAAATTAAGCCTAAATATGCTGATGCTACTTTGAACCTTTCGACTACTTACATTAATGAAGGTAATGCTTTGGTTGAGCAAATGAATTCATTAGGCAATTCGGCTGCTGATACTAAGAAATTCAATGAACTTAGAGACCAAAAAGAAGCTTTGTTTAAAAAAGCTGCTGAAGTATTAGAAAGCTACGTGAAAGCCAATGGTAACGATAAAAATATCTTGGAACAACTAAAGAGCATTTATGGAGCTTTGAGCGACAGTGCTAACTTCCAACGTGTTAAAAAACTATTGGGTGAATAATAATTTAGTATAAGATGTTCGTTAAAAGGTAACAGAGTTATGCTCTGTTACCTTTTACTTTTTATAAAGATAAAAATGCGTTATTTTATAGAACTTTCTTTCTTTGGTAAAAACTATTACGGTTGGCAATCCCAGCCCAAAGCTATTTCAGTGCAAGAAGTTTTACAGAAGGCTCTTTCTACTCTTTTGCGAACGCCTATAGAAGTTGTGGGAGCAGGTCGCACTGATAGTGGTGTGCACGCTTCGCAGATGTATGCTCACTTTGATGTGATAGAAACGTTGCCCGCTAATCTGGTTCACAAGTTAAATGCTTTTCTTCCAAAAGATATAGCTGTTCATCATATATATGAAGTACAGCCTAATGCCCACGCCCGTTTTGACGCTTTGAAACGCACTTATCAGTACCATATTAGCACTCAAAAAGATGTTTTTGCTTACGATTATGCGATGGCATTTACTCTTCCGTTAAATGTAGCGCTTATGAATGAAGCGGCTCAAATACTTTTTGATTATACTGATTTTCAGTGCTTCTCTAAAACACATACCGATGTAAAGACATATAATTGCAAAATATACGAAGCGCATTGGGATAAGGTGGAGAAGCAACTTATTTTTACTATTACTGCCGACCGTTTCTTGCGCAATATGGTACGGGCGATTGTAGGAACACTTATAGATGTAGGCTTACAGAAACTTTCGCTTACAGATTTTGAAGATATTATCATCAGTAAGAAACGCAGTAAAGCAGGAGCTTCGGTTCCCGCTTGTGGGTTATATCTCACTCATATAGAATACCCCGAAAGTCTCTTTGTTGAAAAAAAGGATTAAATATTAGCATTATTCAAGAAGAATTACTACCTTTGCAAACTTTTAAAACAAAAACAGAAATGAAATATTTACAGAACAAATATTTAAAGATAGTTATAGCCGTGCTTATCATAGCGTGGGCGGTATATCAGTTCACACAGGGGAATATAGGAAATGGTATAGCGCTTATTTCGCTTTCTCTTATTCCTATTTTACTCTATTTTCGCAACGAATTTATACTTCTCACATTCTTACGTTTGCGCAAGCAAGACTTTGCAGGAATGGAAAAATGGCTCGGCAAAATAGCAGACCCTCAGACAGCTTTACTCCGCAAACAACAAGGCTATTACAACTATATGTACGGTATTATCTACTCGCAAAAGAACCTTACTCAAGCAGAAAAATACTTTCGTAAAGCCCTACAATTGGGACTTACGATGAGTTATGACATAGCGATGGCAAAATTGAGTTTGGCAGGTATTATGATGCAAAAGCGGAAAAAACGCGAAGCACAGGAACTCCTCACTGAGGCTAAAAAGCTAGATAAGCAAAACTTGATGAGCGACCAAATAAAGATGATGCAACAACAACTCAAGAAAATTTAAAGCATAAAAAAGGCTGTCATTTTAGACAGCCTTTTTTATGCTTTGGTTCTAATATTTTATCCCTTTAAATACACTATTTTCTTAGTCTCGAAGAAAGGTTCATCGTAATAACTACTGATATCAGTCAGTTCTGCCTTAGGGAAAGGTGCTAACTCCTCAGTAAGGTCACCGCCTTTTAAGTAAAGAATACCATTGGGGAGGTCGTTTTTAGAAGTCTTCTTAAACTTTCCTTTTACCCAAGGTACAAAGTCCTTCATTTGAGTAACGGCGCGACTTACCACAAAGTCGTAAGTATCTTTTAGTTCTTCGGCTCTTATCTGCATAGCCGTTACATTGGTGAGCCTTAAAGCTTTTACTACTTCTTGTACTACTTTTATTTTCTTCCCGATAGAATCGACCAATGTAAACTGACAGTTAGGGAACATTATAGCCAAAGGTATGCCAGGAAATCCTCCACCAGTACCGACATCTAATAGTACTGTGCCATCAACGAAATGAATGCGTTTAGCTATTGCCAAGCTATGCAACACGTGTCGTTCGTAGAAATCGTCTATATCTTTGCGCGAGATGACGTTTATTTGAGCATTCCACTTTTCGTACAGTGGTTTGAGCTCTGCAAATTGTTGTTGTTGCAACTCACTAAGTGAGGGAAAGTATTTGAGTATGATTTTCATAGTTGCTAAAAATGTATTACTTTTGCACCCGTTTTTATATATTATAATGAATTTACGAGCCTTATTATTGATTTTTTTGTGGGGAGGTTGCCTTTCGTTCTTTGCACAAGAGCGCGATACTACCTACATTCAACCTTATCCGCAAGAAATATGGCTCAGAGCATATACTCCTACCAAAATGCTCATACTTACGCAAGGGAAAGAGGCTTATTCACCCAACTACCCATTTAGTTTAGGAGTTGGAATAGGTTTGCGCAAGATATTAGGGCTTAACGTACTTTATGCACAGAACTTATTCCGACTAAAAAATGAAACAAATCTAAAAACTCGCAGTATTGATATACAAGCACATAAATACGGTAAACGCATACTTATAGATGCTTATTATCAAGACTATACAGGATTTTATATCGATAGAGGTAAAGGGAATTACACCCTCTTCCCTACCCTTTCTACCCAGCAAATAGGTGTAGAAAGCACTTACGTATGGCGTGCTGACAAGTTTTCGGCACGAGCTGCCTTTGAGCAAAGCGAACTCCAAGTGAAATCGGCGGGGAGTTTGCTTTTTGGCAGTGGTTTCTATTGGCATCGCATAGAGCCTGATGCTAACACAGAGAATGTAAGTAGCGAGGCTTTTGAGAATTTCCAAATAGGTTTTCACGTGGGCTATGGCTATTCGTGGGTAGCTGGCAAACACTGGTTACTTACAGGGGCATTTATCGGTGGATTGAATTTCGGTAACCAAATGGACATACTGCAACAGCTGAATATTAAGGTTTATCCTACTTCTGTGACACGCTTTTCGTTTGTATATCTGAAAGATGATTGGACTGTAGCCTTATCGGGAATTTTTAATAACAAGTCAGTTTATCCTACGGATAACAAACCTATTCGCTTGATTACTCCCCTCCCAGTGTACAACTATCGTTTACTAAGCATTTTTACCTCAAAAGAAAAAACTTTCTCACTCGATTACCTTCCCTAAAAGTACGACCAACCCCTCAACGGAACGGGTAAATATAAGATATTCATTACCACCTTCCACAATACGGTATTTCTTTTTAATTTCTGCTACCGATAACGGATAGTTTTTAGAGAGAATACAATATTTACTACCTTTTTTTAACTCTTTAGGATTGATAGGAGTTACCTGCAAAACACGTCCGGCAAAGGGCTTTTTTAGTTGCTTGGAAGTGTATAGATGGGTATTTACGTCCAACTTCTCTACCTCAAAATACTGCGTTATATAATTAAAAGCGCCTGATTTCAACAAAGCATTATTAGGGATATACAAGTATTGTTTAGGCGCACTATACACCACTTGAGAACTATGCAACACTTCTTCTGTAAATTGCAAAATAGGCTCTTCAGTCTCCAAATTCACACAATGTATTTGTACTTGCGTTTCTTTTTTAGGTTCTTGTACTACCAATACCTCCTTTACTTCATTGCGCAAGGCTACCAAATGAATATGTGTTATCTTGGGTAGCGTATGCAACAGATAACTAATATCTATCATAGGTGATAGTTTGGTAAGCACTTTATCTGCTTTTTGCAATAGTACAGACTGTAACTCTAAGATATTAGGTGAGAGGTCTTCTAAAAGAAACTTCTTTTGTTTGAGTGCGTCTCTACGAGCAGGATCGAGATAAATAAGGTTGTAATGTGCTGTTGTGGCTTTCAAAAAAGCTTCTGCGCTTCCATTTATAAATGTAGCCTTGCGCCCTAGAACCTGCCAATTATGTTCTACTTTACTGAGAAGTTCCTTATTTTGTTCTACCAACGTAACTTCTTTAAACTTCTCTGAAAGAAAAAATGCATCAATACCGAACCCACAAGTAAGATCTAAAAACCGTTCTCCGTGCAAGCCTTGTGCCTTGTACTGAGCGGTTGCCTCGGAGGAGGTTTGCTCTAAATTAAGTGTTGGAGGGAACAATATACCTTCCGTAGTAAGCAAAAAAGGAAGTTTTTTAGCTGCTGTACGCCTGCCTTCAATCTGTTGTGCTAATTCTTTGTTAGAAATGCCATTGAACATAGTTTTTTTAAGGAGCAATGTTGTAGTTGTCCCCTCGTATTCCCTGATAAAGCGTTGTACATTCTCGTCTAACAAATTCATAGCGCGCAAAGATAGTGTATTTTTACAAAAATCAAAGCCATTTTTTGCGTTTGAAGTAGAAAATCATTGTTACTGAAATACCTATCATCACCAACCATACTAACGGATATGCCCACCATACTTCTAATTCAGGCATATACTTGAAATTCATACCGTATACCCCCACAATAAAAGTGAGCGGAATAAAGATAGTAGAAATAAGGGTGAGCAAGCGCATAATGTTGTTCATTTTGTTACTCATTGCCCCCATATAGGTGTCAGTAAGTCCCCATAGAATATCGCGGTAGGTGCTGAGTGTTTCGACAATTTGCACCGTGTGGTCGTGGAGGTCACGGAAATAATGCTTAGTATCGATGTCGATAAGATGATGAGGGGTTTTCTCTATCTTGTTTACTACCTCACGCGAGGGCGTAATCGATTTTTGCAAAAAGATAGCACTCTTTCTCAGCAACTGGATTTCGGAAATCATATCTTCACGAGGGTGAATAATAATATCATCTTCAATGGTTTCAATCTTATCGCTTACTTTATCCAAAATCACAAAATAGTTGTCTACAATAGCATCTAAGAGTCCGAATAGCAAATAGTCAGCGGGGCGTTTGCGCAGACTGCTATCGGCGTTTTGTAAACGCTTGCGCACAGGGTCAAACACGTCTTCGTCTTCACTTTCTTGAAAAGTGATGAGGTAATTTTTGCCCAATAATAAAGCTAAGTGCTCTGAAATGAGTTGCTTATCTTTGCCGTAGTACAGCATTTTAATGATCACAAGAATATGTTCATCGAGGATTTCTACTTTAGGTCGGTGTTCGGTATCGAGTACGTCTTCCAAAAATAGGTTATCTAAATGAGTATAAGCACCTAACTTTTTTACTTCCTCAATATTGTTTAAGCCGTTTACATTCACCCACGTGATACGGCTATCGATTATAAATTTAAGAGCTTCCTCAGCCGAAGAGACTTTCTTTACCTCACAAGAATGCTCGTTATAGGCAAAGACTTCTATATTGAGAGGCTTCTCTTTATTACCGAAATACACCAGACTACCGGCAGGCAAACCTACCTTTTTGGAGCGATTTGCCTTGCGTTTCCTCTTGGTAGTAGAGACTATATTTTTACTCATATATAATTATTATATTAAAATATTGGTTATTAATATTCTATTAAAACATTTTAAAGCTAAAGTATAAGTATCATAACAAAAACGAAAGCATTAGTAAGCGTAATAAATGCTTGTTGCTTTTGTTTAAATTGGTGGTTAATATACTGATTATTAGATTATTTTTACATTTATATACATAGTAAATAGATACTTTATAGAATATATATTAAATAAAAGATTTATATTTTTATTATAAGTTACTTATATTCAGTAGTTATTAACTTGTAAAACACCCAACCTTGCGTTCTTTCTTCTTGTATTAAGGATAGTCCTACTGAGTTTAAAAATTGACTAAAATCTTCTGTTCTTTTTAGCTTAGGAAGGTAATAACTAATCTTTGCATATTCACAAGCAATGAGAAAAATGCCTTTGTCTGAAAGTATGCGTTTGACTTCCAAAAAAGCCTCTTTGAGGTCTTGCCAATGGAAGTGTGTTTGAAAAGCAGTTATCAAATCAAAAGTTTTATCACCAAATGAGGTATGCCGAATGTCCTCTAACTGAAAGATAGCTCTTGTATGAAGCTTCTTTGCTTCCTTAATAGCGATTTCGGATATTTCAATTCCCCAAACTTCACTATGAGGAAAATATTCAGTGAGTAGGACAGTTGATTTGCCATTTCCTACTCCTATATCTAATATTTTTCGTGGAGCTTCTGACGGTTTATAAAATCCTAATGCCCATTGTACCATTGGTATATAAACACGATTAAAAAGTTTCATCATTATTACACCTACAAAACCCGAAGGCTTTTTAGACTGCTGAATTAGGTAATAAAGCAGGAGTATTAAGATTGAGAAAGTAAGAGCTGTTAGAAAAATAATTTTCACTTGTTAATTGTGGTTTTAAGAGAGTACCTTACCGAACTCCTCAGAGAATTTGGTAGGAGTAAACTCAATGACCTGGTAGGTTGCTATTTGGTGCTGATAAAAAGGGTCTTGGGCAATGATAGCTTCTACCTCTCCCCTACTACCTGCCTTGCACAAAATTACCCCACCTACACGAGGTACTTGTGCTCCTGAAGCGACAAAATGTCCTGAAGCATAATGCTTATCTAAATAAGCGCGATGCGCTTCTAAATGTTTTTCAACCTCTGAAAGGTCTTTTTGATACGTTAAAATAATGATGTACATATTTTAGTTTATTAGTCGTTAGTTTTTAATTGTTTTATGGAGTTGTATTGGCTACTTGTACTACTTTTCCATTGAATACCTTACTACCATTAACGGCAAAATCGGCAATGTAGCGTGCCATTTGCTGTGGGGTGATATTAGCTTTATAATCAGGGAAGGCTTCAGTGAGCATTTCGGTCTGTACGGCTCCCAAGGCTAAGGTGTTGAAAATAATTCCACGTTCTTTATATTCTTCGGCTAAGAGCTCCGATAGGGTAATAAGAGCACCTTTAGAGGAGCTATACGCTGCCAAACCGCTAAACTTCAAACTCCCTTGCACACCTCCCATACTGCTGATACTTACCACGTGCGACCCATTCCTCATAAAAGGCAATACTTTCTGAGTGAGTTGTGCCACTCCGAATACATTTACCTTGTACACTTCTAAAAAGTCAGTTTCAGTAAGTTGTTCAAAGGGTTTGTTGATGAGTTTTCCTGCGTTATGAATGAGTATATCCACGCACTGCCATTGTTGCAAATAGGTGACTACCGTTTGTAGGTCTTCTGTCTTTGTAATATCAAAAGGGAAACAATGCACATTAGGCAATTGCAGTGCCTTTATAGAAGCAGTATGCCGCGAAAGGGCTAAAATATTATGCCCTTCCGCAGCCAACTGTTGTACCAGCGCAAAGCCTATCCCTCGACTGGCACCTGTTATGATGATGTTCTTCATATTACCCTAAGAGATGTGTTTCTCCTACAACATACAAAACAAGGTACCCTATCACCATACTGATAAGCCCTACGATAAGCCCCATTTTCAGCATATCATTCTGTTTTACTAAGCCTGTAGAGTACGCAATGGCATTCGGAGGCGTAGAAATAGGCAAACACATTGCTGATGATGCTGCTAGAGCTATCCCAATAAGCACTGTAGAGGTACCACCTATCGCGCTTAGGTTTTCTCCCATTCCTTCACAAATAGTTACCAAAATAGGAATTAATAAGGCTGCCGCAGCAGTATTGGAAATAAAGTTGCTGAGAAGATAACAAATAAGTCCTGAGGCAATCAATACTATTATAGGCGACCACGACCCAAATGGAATAGTATCAATAGCAAGTTTGGCTAAGCCCGATTCATTGATACCTAAACCTAAAGCGAATCCTCCCGCTACCATCCAAATAACGCTCCAATTGATGGACTGTAGGTCTTTGGCGGTAATCACACCTGTTGCTGCAAAAATACCCATTGGTACTAAGGCAACGGTATTGGCATCAATACCAGTTAGTTCACTGGGGAGTAGCCATAAAAGAATAGTAATGATAAAAGTGTCACTTACTACCCACATACGCCAACCTTGGTGTACTTTTCCTAAAATATGTAAGTTAATTGTTTTTTGAGTAAAAGGAAAGAATTTTAATATAAGTCGCCACGAGATGAAGAGTAACAAAAGTACCAATGGGAACATAAACGACATCCATTCGCCGAAATCAACGCCCATATTCAGTCCTTTTGGGTCGTTGAGAGCTTGCAGAGCAATAGCGTTAGGAGGTGTACCAATAGGAGTAGCCATACCGCCTAAGTTAGCGGCAATCGGGATACTCATCGTGAGTGCGGTACGTCCTTTGCCACTTGCAGGCAATGCTGCAAAAACAGGAGTAAGAAAAGTGAGCATCATAGCTGCCGTAGCGGTATTACTCACAAACATTGAGAAAATACCCGTAATGAGCAAGAAACCCAATAGCACATTCTCGCTTTTATTTCCGAACGGACGTATCAAATTTTTGGCAAGCAAGACGTCTAACCCCGATTTGGTAGCGGCAATAGCCAAGAAAAACCCACCTAAAAAGAGTATAATCACAGGGTTGGCAAAGGTAGCCATAATCTCTTTACTGCTGAGTAGTTTTCCGAAAATCTCGTTCTCTTCTCCTTTAAAGAAAAACAGACTGTGGTTAGAAACCGTTAAACACATTAGGGTGATGATACCCAGCGAAGTAGCCCACGAAGGGATAGCTTCACTAATCCACATTAAGGTAGCAAATACAAAAATAGCGATAATTCGCTGATGTACCACCGTTAGTCCGCTAATATGAAACACCTCCGTAGGTAAATTCCACACTACAGCGGTTACAATCACTATACATATCAAAGCGATAAGGTGTTTTTTTTCAAAGTGATTGGTCATTACATTTTCTAATTCTTTAGACATAATATTTTGGTAAGTTTAAAAAGTTATTTGCTATTTAACAAACGAATGACAAAGGTATAAAAAAAGAATAATCCACCAAAGAAAAACGATAGTTTTTTATTGATGGATTTATTTATATTTTACTTTCTTTGTTTTAATTGAAATATATCCTATAACTCAATCTATTTAAAGAGAAGTAATAAAAGTTAAAAATCCTAAAACAACCCCTACCAAATTAGGAATAATGAGAATATAATCGGGCTTAGGTTCTTTTGTCCATCCATACACTACCCAGATAAGACAAGATCCTGCTGCAAACAATGGTTGCCAAGGTTGTGCTTTGTGTCCTTCTAAGTTAGCCATAATTTGAGGAATATAAGCTACAAACACTGCTACCCCTATAAAGGCTCCAATCGAACCTATAAATAAATTAATTTTTTGTTTGGTATTTCTTTTTTCTTTCATAAAAAAATATTTTTTTGCAAAGATAATAATTTCACAAAGAAGTATCAAAAATAATTAGAAAATTTTTGGTTTTACACTCCCCATAATGAAGCCTGTAATCTTTTGATATAAGAATCCTCAATAACATCAATAATAGCCAAAGTATCTCTTGGAATAGAAATACATTTTTCCAAAAGGCTTTTCAGTAAGTTTTCCAATGCCAAAGTATATTCTTGATAAGTAATAAGCTCTTTTGTCTGTTCTATAAATGATAAAACTAGTGAATTGGTTGAGAAATCACTAGTAAGTTGCTTTATAAACAAGTTAATTGTGTAAGAAAGTATACTGATAGGGTCGCAAATTCTAATTCCTAATTTCTCTTGAATAAGAGCCTCTACTTCTTCTTTGGTTTTTTCCCATTCTTCTCCTTCTCCCATAAACTGTAACTCATTGATAACCTCCCACAGCTCATTTGTGGTATTATAGTCTCTGAAAATTGGAAGTATAATCTCCTACTTTTTTAGCATTATAGCCTTCTTTCCAAAGGGCTTGTAAGCCTTGAATGTAATAGACAATTGCTTTTATCTCTTCTAAAGTCATTTTATTACACTTAGTTTTTCAGGTTCATTAATAGGAATTCTTAGTCGTAAGCCAAGTTCAGAACGAGCGATTATATGGTTTGTATCCTCAAAATAGGCTTCCTTAAAATACTCGCTATTATCCAAAAACAAAAACCATAAAAGTTTCCCTTTTTCTTTATTGATAATGTAAATAAAACCATCTCCTTCCCAACTACATTCACCTCCATAAATTTTATATTGGGCATTCTCTACCATAATTTTCGGATAGAGATTAGAGACATAATCCTCTTCGTTATAAGAAAAATAACTATCTAAGGTAGATTGGCACAAAATTCTTAGGTGATACTTCTCTTTAATCCATTGTCCTTCTAAAACAAGCATATCACCATTAGGGTAAGTAATAGATTTGATAATAGGATAAGTGTAATTTTCAAGAATGTTTTTGATACGTGGATGCATATTACATTTATTTTTTTAGTACATTTTATGGTTACTAAAATCCAATGACAAAGATACAGAAAAAAAGTATCATATACAAAGATATTTTGGGATATCTTTTATGATGAACAAATTCATAACAATTATACAAACATACTTAGCATAGAGTTTCACTGAACAATAAATGAGAGAAGAACGAACCTACAGTGGGTCTACAGTGGCTCTACAGTGGGTCTACTCTATACGAAAAGCGAATACAAGGACTAATTTACTAATTACTAAATCGGCGAATAAGCTTTATTAACTCCTCCGAAATTCCCAATTTAAGAAGAAAAAATACACTGACTCCCCCTACGAGTAATGATTTTAAGCAGATATTTACAAGAGGGTGAAACGGAAAGTCCCAAAAGAAGAAACCTCCTATGACTACGATACCAAAGAGGGTGGTTTGTAACGTTTCTTTATAAAAAGGCTGCAAGTTGTATTTGCGATACACAAAAACCGACTTGAGTAGGTTATATGAACTAAAAGCGATTAGGGTTGCTAATCCCGCCCCATTGATGCCGTAAAGCGGTATGAGCCACATATTCATTAAAACGGTGCCTATGACCAAAAAAACACCCAAAAACAGTACGGTACGATAATAAGGTGAATTGAGCAATACTGCATTGTTGAAGCCTACTAAGGCGTCCGATAGCTTTACTACTGATATTATGACAAGCACTGTGAGTCCTGTGCTGTAATCCTTATCGGGCAGAAGAGCGTAACACTGCTGGGCGTTGACGATGATAAGCACACAAATCACCATACTCACAAAATAAGTATTCACAGTGCTGCGTTTATATAGGTCGGATAGCTCTTTTAGCTTGCTTTGATTCATAAATTGTGCCGTCAGCGGACTCACAATCTGGTACATACTCCTATACGGAATGGCAATCACCGTAGCTGTAAAAATGGCTACATTGTACACCGCTATTTCGCCAATGGGTAAGTATTGGTTGAGCATAAACTTATCAATATCCATCAATACGGAAGCTACCGAGCCCGATAAAATCACAAAAAAGCTGTACAAAAAGACTTCTCTCTTGTTCTTAGGCAATCCCCAAGCAAATTGCGGTCGGCGGACATAGAAAGCGAAAACAAACATTAGGAGCATACGCAAGGCATACACCCAAAATACGCCCCATATCAGTTGGTGAAAGTCGATGAGCTGGAAATAAATAGCTAATAGCAGGAGCATCACCCCTACCCTATGGAATACCTCTTTAAGGAAATTGCCAAAAACGGTTTTTAGCTGTACGCGCGTCCACGCATAAGCAATTTCAAAGTAAGCCATTGCTACGGAAGTGAGGAAGATGAGGAAAACGTAATCGCGCACTTCTTCGTTTTTAGCCGAAAGCCATTGCGCAATCTGTTCGTACCCAATTACCCCGACAAAGGTGGCAGGCACAATGATGAGCAAAGGCAAAAAGCAAAGCATCAGGTTGAATTGCGCTTGCTCTTTCTTATCTCGATAAGCAGTATAATAACGCACCAAGGTATTGTTCACCCCAAAGGCAATAAGAGGGGACAGAATGGTGGCGGTGGAAGTAACATAACTCACTAATCCGTACTGAGCTTTGGAGAGGAAGTAAGTAAACAAGAAAAGGGTGTTCAGTGCCCCTATGGCAAACCCTAAATAGGTAGCCAACACATTCTTAAACGATTGACGGAGCACTATCCCCATAAACTATTGTATTTTAAAGTTGAATTTGTGTTCAAAAAACGACTGCCATTCGGGTGCGTGTTGTAAACCTAAGTGGTAATAATGAGTAGCCTCCTCTAAATCGTCTAATCCGTAATAAGCCAAAGCAATACGATAGTAATTCTCCAGCTCGTGCGGGTAGATTTGCACTATATCGGCAATGATAGACAAGGCTTCTCGGTATTTTTGAGAGAGTAATAGTAGGTCAATCCATTCGATGAGGGTAGTATAGGAATAATCGCCGTTTTGTACCGCTTTCCGATAGCCGTATTCTGCTTCTTTTAGGTTCTGAAAGTGATAATAATTCAGCTCGGCATAACGGCGCCAATAATAAGGCTCATTAGATTCAAAAGTAAGTACCTTCTTAATGTATTTTAGAGCCTTAGCGTGATTATGACGCAAGTAATGGAAGTCGGCTAAGGTAATCCAAGCCTTGTCGAGCTGAGGATCTTCGTGAGTAGCCCTGAAATAATACTCTTCTGCCTTGGCATCGTTACGCATTTTCTCATAACAACGCCCAATGTGCAGATAAGCTAAAGCCGAAGGGTCGTCTAAGGTAAGAGTAATCTTATAGTTTTCGATAGCTTTTTCGTAATCTTCTATCATTTCGAGCACACGAGCTTTCTCGAAATAAGCCCCCGTGAAAGTATCGTCGCTGATGATAGCAAAATCGAAGCAACGCAAGGCATTTTTATGGTCGGTAATGGATAAATACAGCTTACCGAGGTAATACCAAGCGACTTCACAATAAGGATTTTGGTCTAAATAAGTGTTTAGAAAGTCGGTTGCCTCTTGCACTTCTCCCAACACCTCATAGCAGAACACCAACTGTTGGAGCGCGGTATAATCCTGAGGGTCTTCTTTCAAACATTTGGTAAAATACTTTTTGGCATTGGTATAATCCTCAGTATAGAGGTATTCCATTGCCATTAGGGCATAGATATTCGAAACGTCATCGGTAAGTGTGATGGCGTATTGTAGCAACTCAATAGCACGATGATGTTTGTTCATTTTAGAGTACAGATTAGCCTGTTGGACGTGTACTTCGGCATTCATAGGTTCTATGAGCAACAGTTCATTGAGGAGTTCCGAAGCCTCTTCTAAGCGGTCTTCAAACACCAATTGTTCTGCATTTAGCAATTTAAGTGATGAAGCATCGGGGTGTTGTGACAAACCGATTTCCAAGGCACGTTTCGCTTTGCTAATGCGTCCGTATTCTAAGTAATATTCTACGATTTCTTCAAATTCATCAACGTCGAAAAAGAGAATGTTATTCTCTTTGAGCATCAATTCGAATTTGGAAACCGCGTAGTTTTCTTCTTCTGGTAACATCATTTTATTTAAGAGGTTTTTTGGCAATCCTCTATTTTAAGTTCGCTATTTGTTCTCTTTTACGCCTATAAAAATATCTACTTCGGAGTTATCTCCTTGCTGAGACTTCTCGGTGTAGCGCTCATAGTCATATACATAAGTGCGATTGAGCGAGGCGTCGTTGTCCCAAATATGTTGCCACATCGCCCCTACTGCCTGAGGCATTGCGCCTTTGGCTACAAACTTTTGAAAGGTTTGCTCAGGGAATTCCCTGCCCTCTAAGCCGTCGGGAATCGTGCTGAGCGTGGTAACTTCTACTCCTATCATACAAGTGTAAGGCTCGGTATAGTCTTTTTGGTAATCGGTGTAGATGCTGTAAATAGCATCGCTTACCTTATTGGGTATTTTTGCCAAAAGTTGCTCGCTAAAAAAGCGTTGCCAAAGGTTTCCGATGTCTTGCATCGCTTGCCCGTTCTGATTGGTAGTGCGTACACTAATTCCGATGATTTTCATTTTCTTATATGATTAATTCTTTGTCGTTTTCCCTCGTTTAGTTTTTTCTATAATTATAGACATTTTGGATTTTTAGAATTTATCTTATAAAATCTTTACCTATTTCCTTTTTAACGGTATTAAAAATTTCAGGGTTATTCATTTCTTGCCAATTGTATTTTAAATACTTAGTTCGGTCAAAGTTATTGTTTTTCCTCATATAAATCCAAATGAAATCTTTATCACATATAACTATTCTATTGGCATTTAATCTAAGAGCATACGATTGTGCTTGCTGAAAAGTTTCTTCTAGCTCTGCATTAGATTTGATATAAAACTTTGTTTCTAATATCATTTTGCCTCTCTCATAACCTTTTTTGGTTTCAGCAAAGAACACATAATCAGGAAAATTGCGCTCTCCTCGTCCCATTCTTACAGGAAGCTGTCGAACCCAATCATTTTCTGAATAATTGAGGTCGTTCAAAAAAGGTTCTACTATTTTGAGTTCTACTTCTCGTTCGTTTTTGCAATCTTTATTAGGAGCAAAATTGGCAGATGAGAGTTTAGGTAACTGAGAAATATCCTCTCCTTTTTGTTCTAGTATTTCTAAAATACGTGTATAATCTTCATTATGAAGTCTTGTACCATTCACTCCTTGAAAGTTCTTGCGAACAATTGGAAGTTCTTTCAAATGCTCATCTGCTTTTATTTCAGCAAGAGTAATAGGTTTAATATGTTGGATATGTCCTATATGTGTTTCTCCATAATACCAGAAAAAAGGATCACGAATACCATCGGTGACAGCTCTACAAACAAATTCTATACTACTTTTGGGCGAAAGACAATACATAAGGATTATATCACCTTTTACTGCATCTTCATTCCCTGACCAAAAACAATTACTATCAGATTTTGCTTCACTTAGAAATTTGTAATCTCCATTTTTTACTCCACCTCCTGTTATCCAAATATTAGTAGGTTCAGGTAAGTCCTCTTCTTTCTCTTTTCCTATAAATTTAGGAGCAAAATCATAAAGGAAAGCACATAACTCAAATATCGTAAAATTATTCTTCTTTCTATATTCATTCCAAAGCTTACAAAATTCTAAGTAGTATAAAGCTCTTCCTCTTTTGTCTTTTCTTAGAGGAACTTTTGGTAATTCAATATTAAAAGTATCTGCTATTTTTTGCAAGTTACCAAAGTTCATTTGGAAAAAATAAGGAATATAGAAGTCTTCCTCTCCTTCTTCATTTGAAGAAAAAAGGCATAAAGAAAAAGGCTCTATAAAGGCTATTATTAAATCATATTCTTCTGGTTTAAAAATATCATATTCTTTTTCAGACTCATCTAATATCTTTAAACCATTTTCTAAAATATATGGGTAAAAGTCTTTATACTTAATATTTTCTGGAAGAGGAGACGAATTTACAATATCATCAATAATAAATAAATATTGTTCTAAGTCTTTATTAGAACTATCTTTTATAAATTTAGAAAGAATATCCTCTAAATACCCTTCCTCAAAAAGTTTAATAACTTCTTGCCCTTCTTTACTCTCTTTATAATTATTCCAAATGAATTGATTAAGTTCCATATAATTCTATTTTAGGCTTTTCATTATAAAAACACTCTGGCAAAGCTCATTTAAATCATCTTTTTGTACAATGATCTTTGCCAAAGTGCTGTGATTAACCATTAATCATTGTTTATACATTTTCTCCCTCAATTCCTGAATATTCTTGTCGTCCATATACTCATCAAAGGTCATATAGCGGTCTATGATGCCATTGGGGGTAAGCTCGATGATACGATTGGCAACGGTTTGTGAAAATTCGTGGTCGTGGGTGGTAAAAAGCACGGTGCCTTTGAAGTTTTTCAGCGAGTTGTTAAAAGCGGTGATGCTCTCCAAATCCAAGTGGTTGGTAGGTTCGTTCAGCATTAGCACATTGGCGCGCAACATCATCATACGGCTGAGCATACAGCGCACTTTCTCGCCTCCTGAGAGCACTTTGCAGTTTTTGAGGGCTTCCTCGCCACTGAAAAGCATCTTGCCCAAGAACCCACGCACATATACTTCCTCACGCTCTTCCTCTGTTTTTGCCCATTGGCGTAACCAATCCACCAAAGAAAGGTCTTGGGTGAAGAAATCGGAGTTATCCACCGGCAGGTAAGACTGCGAGGTGGTGATACCCCACGCAAAGGTACCCGCATCGGGCTTGAGGTTGCCGTTGAGAATCTCATAAAAGGCAGTGGTGGCACGCGAATCTTTAGAAATCACGGCTACTTTGTCGTCTTTGGCAAGGTTGATGTCCACATTTTGGAACAATACCTGTCCATCGATAGACACAGCGAGGTTTTCCACGTGTAGGATTTGGTCGCCTGCCTCGCGGTCGCGGTCAAAAATGATGGCAGGGTAACGGCGAGAAGACGGTTTGATTTCCTCAATATTGAGTTTCTCCAACATCTTCTTACGAGAGGTTGCCTGCTTTGATTTTGCCACATTGGCACTAAAGCGCGCGATAAATTCCTGCAACTCTTTGGCTTTCTCTTCCGCCTTTTTGTTCTGTTGCGCACGCTGACGGGCTGCCAACTGACTACTCTCGTACCAGAAAGTATAGTTACCCGAATAATGATTGATTTTCCCGAAGTCAATATCGGAGATATGGGTACAAACAGCATCGAGGAAGTGTCGGTCGTGAGAGACTACAATCACCGTATTGTCATAGTTTGCCAAAAAGTTCTCCAGCCAGCTGATAGTCTCGAAGTCAAGGTCATTGGTAGGCTCGTCCATTATGAGTACATCGGGGTTACCAAAGAGCGCTTGCGCGAGAAGTACCCGCACTTTGAGTTTTCCGTCCATTTCGGACATTAGGGTATAGTGCATATCTTCGGTAATGCCCAAATTGGAAAGCAGTGCAGCGGCATCACTCTCGGCATTCCAGCCGTTCATTTCATCGAACTGTATTTGTAGCTCACCGATGCGTTCGGCGTGCTCATCGGAATAGTCGGCATAGAGGTCGTCCATCTCTTTTTTGACTTTGGAGAGAACTTTATTGCCCATAATCACCGTGTCGAGCACAGTGTAGTCGTCATAGGCGTAGTGATCTTGCTCAAGCACCGACATACGCTTGCCCGGTTCGAGGATAACACGTCCCGAAGTAGGTTCTTGCTTGCCAGAAAGGATTTTTAGGAAAGTAGATTTCCCAGCCCCATTGGCACCGATGATGCCGTAGCAGTTGCCTTGTGTAAAGGTTACGTTTACCTCATCGAAGAGGACGCGTTTTCCGAATTGTACGGATAAATTGGATACTGATAACATTGTTAATGATTAATGTTTAATGATAAATGATTAAATTAAATATCTACTATAAATATAACGTTGAGTTACTTGTTTAAGGCACATAATATTCCTAATCGTGCCATAATGTATTGTTTTAAAGTGCAAAAGTACGGAATATTTGTGAGATATGGAAATAATAGCAATTGTATAGAGAAGTTATTTCTGAGCTGTTACAATAAGCGCCATTGAAGTTTCAGGATTAAAAGACTCTTTTTTGAAGTTGCCGTATAGTTTAAGGTCTTTAAAACCTATTTGAGAGAGCCATTGGGTGAGTTCTTGGGAAAGAATAGGCTGTAAAAACTCTTCATTGACGATAGTTTCGTCCAAAACTGTCCTAAATATTACCTTGTTATTGCTATTTAAGTGATAAGAACGCTCAAACTTTACTTTTTCGTTCTCTATTAGAGGTAGGTTACCGAGAAAATTACCTTCTTTCTGGGCAAAATACTTCTCAAAGTTTACCATTTGCAAGATGAGTTTGCCTCCTTGCGTGAGTTGGTTATAAGCCTTTTTAAGAAAAGTCTGCACTTCGTCTTTATTATCCAAATGCGGGAGCGTGTTCCCTATGTTTATAATGGTATCGAACATAGGTAAAGTATCGATAGCAAGCATATTGAGCTCTTGCACTTCAATACCCTTGGCAGTAGCCTGAGCAATGAGTGCCTTACTGAGGTCGATAGCCGTAACATCATAGCCCTGTGCGCGCAGATAGGCGGTAAGGTTGCCCGTACCCGCTCCTACATCAAGAACTGTCTTGCCGTGCACTTCATTATCGAAAAAAACTCTATGTGCGGGCGATAGTGGAAAGATAGCATCGTATTTCTCAGCGATACTATTGTAGAATTGTGACATATTTTTTAATGATAAATGATTAATTGTTAATGATTAATGGAACAGAAACACTTAATTTATAAATATTTCTGTACTGATGTATCTCCTTTTTATTTGCGATGTTTAAATCGGTATTTTGTTCGAATGAGGGGTAGACTATAAGGCAATCTATCAACCTATTGTCGTCTATTTTTAGGGCTTTATAAACTCTTTCCAAACGCGCATAAGCACTCACCTGGCGAATATCGTCTATCACTCTACTATCTTCATAAACAGTTTTGTATTTGGCATCAATCACCATTTTGTATTCTGGAGTGTTGAGCAAGAAATCTAACTCAGTGTAATCACCCGTAAAATGATAGTTTACTTCTCCCCTACTGCCGAACTGTTCTTGTAGTTTTTTGTATACATATAACTCAAAAAGTTTGGGCATATCTATCCAAAAAGGCGGAATAGCTACTTTTTGTTGGGTTGTTTCGGTGATATTATACGAAAAACGCTTCAAAATCTGCTTCCCGATGCGAATAGCTTCCTCATATTCTTTAAAAAAAGGATTGGTAGTGAGTTTTTTGAGGTTTTCTACATCAAGTTCTTCTGAAATCAACTCAAAATACGGACTACAATACGTAATAAGTTCTCGAATAGACTCGTCATTGCCTGCAAAGTAATTAGAGTGTGTATTCTTAAAGCTGATGATAAACTGTAAAACTTTCTTCAAAAAGCGATTTTCGAGGCTATCCATTCCAAACTCTTGATACCTACATACGTGAGCTGTGAGTTTGTTCTTAAAAACATTTTGTTTGAGGTGCTTATCTAACTGTATCTTGCCTTTGATGCGGTTATTAAGATTCTCCTCCACCGTGTAGTACGATTTTTTAAGTCCTTTGCGCACAATACGCTTCAGTAGCAATAGGAATTGTACCATTAGGAAAGGCGTGAGCGTGTCTTTTTGCTGTTCGATGGCAATTAGTGGTTCGTCCCAATAGATTTTGATAAGATTTTGTGTATGTTTGGGGTCGAGTGCCGTAATGCTGAGAAGCATTTTTAGGTAGTCGATTTCTGCCCATTCTTCCTCTTGGGTAGGAAAGCCTTCAACAATCTGTTTTTTGTTCATTTTAGGCTCTATATATACGAATTTGTGATGTTTTACCAACCACAAAGCTCCCACGTAATAGCCTGCCTGCAAACACACTTCTTCCTCATTTGTACGACTGATTTCAAAAGGATATATAGGATTTCCCCATTTATCTTTCTTCAATACATACGGACAAATCTTAGGTATTGCTTCAAAGTAAATACTCTCCTCCTCTTTTTTGATGCTATAGGGTTGATGTTCAAGAAGGGTTATTTTCATAGACTAATGTTTTAATTTCTTGCATTTGTTCTTCAATCTTTATATTATTTATGAGTATCCCATCTTTTATGTATTCCAATAGAATAGGCTTGATTTCGTATTCCCAACGAATAGACATAGGCACATCTTTTCCATCGCTATATTTTTTCTGAATAAAATACGACTGTCCAAGCCACACATCTTCTGGTTTAAATTCAGGTGATAAGGTTTTGGCACGTTTTAATTCAGTATCTGTATTGTTAATATATTCATCATAGTTCTCAATAAAGAGCTTACTTACTGCTTTAAACAAGTTTTTATCAAAATTCCCTTCTAACTCCTTAGGCAACACATTCACAAAGGCAAAGCGCCGACGAATGGCATAATCTATATGCCCTACCGAGCGGTCAGCCGTATTCATTGTACCGATGATGTAGAGGTTAGGCGGTAGTGTGAAACTATTGTCATCATCGATAGCATACATACTCTACACGGATTCCCCGCGATATTCCAAGGCATAGATGAGTTCCCCCAATACTGTTGAAAGGTTCGCACGGTTGATTTCGTCAATTACAAGAAAATAAGATTTCTTCCTTTTGAAATCATTAGCCCATTTTATGAAATAGTCAGTTATAAATTTCCAGCCCCATTTGTGATAGTTTTTATAAAAACTATCGAATTTATCATCTAAATTTCTTTGACAAAATTCTTCAATAGGAATACCTGCTAAATTATGATTGCGTCCACTTAAATATCGCAATTCGTTATTTTGTATAAAATTATATTTAAGTTCTTTCCCTTCATCAAAATAAACTTCTCGCCCCTCTTTCTTTTCTTTTTCAAGAAAATCTCTAAAATTTCCCATTTAATAGGTTCTTGGAATGCTTTTAAAGCTTTCTCTGCAAACTTAGCTAACACTTTATTTTCAGCTGTATAGACAATGCCCCCACCTGTTTCATTGGGTTGCGCTACAATGCCCCTTACAAAATCTTCATAAGAGTAACTGGGGTGAAACTGAATCAGTTTAAACTGCTCATTACCCTCTAAGCTATCATTGTCATTCAAACCTAATAGCTGTTTGGCAATACGCTTGGCTTCACGGGTTTTACCTGTGCCTGGAGGACCTTGTAAGATGATTTGGTGCTTGTAATGTAGTAGGTCAATAATCGTAGGCTTAATCGCTTGATTTGTCATATTACTTTCTATTGTTTCAAATTCTACTTTGTATTTCTTTTCAAAAACATATTCCCTGAAATAGCTATTATCATAACTTTTAGGATAGGTCTCCTTATCAAGTGCTATCTCTTCCTTGACAGCATTTTTGATATCAGAGTAATATGTTTCAATATGTTGTGGGGTTCCCTGATAATAAAGAAAAGCATTGTTAGGTCTTTCAAACTCTTCTCTTCTCAACTTTGGAATATCTACTTCCCTTCCTGTAATAAAAAGAAATTCTTTAGGACTTACACTTAAACAAATCCTCTTCCCTATGTGATAACGAAGTGATTTTTCATCTAATCTAACACTGAACACTTGATTTTCGGTATCTCCTAATGCTAAATCCTCTATAATATTTCCTAATTTGTAAAAGAAAACAGAAGCCCAATGCTTAGGAATCTTATCCAATACGTTTCTAAATGCTTTTTCTGAAGAAATTGTCATATTCTGGTACACAATATCCTGAGCCAATAGCAAAGGTTCATCAAAACCTTGTGGAATAAAGTTGCTCGTGAGTTGTTTTAACTCAGGATTGTTAAAATAAGTCGTGATTTCGGTAAGCAACTCAATAAAATGCTCGTATTTGCGCTCTTTTCGAGAAACTTCTCCTAAATACTCACATAACTTAGTATAAATATCCCTTTTATAAAAAGTATACTCATTAGGGAATTTCAGCGTCAGTAAAAAAGAAAGAGTACGCTCATCAATTTTTGTACTAAAATTTATATTGCTTTTCTCTTTTAAGTCATCAATAACATTTTCAGTGAAAGTCCTGCATTTTCCCAATTTGGTATAGAAATCATCAGCCCCATAAACAATACCCAACAATTCCTTTAATTTCGTTGGATAGTTTTCTCCTAACGCTTCCAATATACCAAAAGGACGGTAATCTACTAAATTGTCCTTTTTCCGAAAAGCCTCTTTAAACATTTCGTAAAAATCAGGGGCATTAATATCCCAATGCTGCTCAAAATGTTCTATTGCCTGCCATTTGTACACTTCATCAGGATTAGAAGGTTTTTCTTGTAAGAAACGAATGTAATTGCTTATGAGTGCTTGTATTTTCTCATTCATAGTATTTCAGTTTTTGCGCAACAAAATTACTCAATTTTCTGTATAAACAAAAAGAGCTACCCGATTTTTCATTCAGATAGCCCTTTTAAAAAGTTCTTATTTAGTAGTTAAAAAATCATATAAATCTAATTCTCGGAAAGCCTTATGAAGCAAACGACTCTTATCGTTAAAAGCCTCTTCCATCGATATCATTGTCTCTGAGCGCGACACACCTTGAATGTCGTCTATCATATAAATAACTTCCTTAGCGTGTTTCACCCCCTTTGTCCTAATTTTACAAAACAGATTATATTTCCCTGAAGTAATGTGTGCCTCTGTTACAAACGGAATAGCCTCTAATTGTTCCAAAACATACTCAGCTTGATGATTGCGCTCCAAAAAGATACCCACATAAGCAATAAAAGTATACCCCATTCTCTCGTAATCTACTGAAATGGCAGAACTTTTTATAATTTCCAATTCTTCCATTTTTCTTATCCGTACATTCACTGTCCCCGACGATATATCAAGTGCCTTAGCAACATCTATATAGGGTTTTCGTGCATCTTCTATAAGAATATCCAATATCTTAAGATCCATTTCATCTAATCTATATTTTGCCATCTACATTAAGTTTACGAGTTCTTTTTTTTAAAAGCGCAAAGTAACAATGTTTTTTTGTATATTCCAAATTGCAACATACTTTTTAAGTTGAAATCTACCCATAACCTTCTTTTTATCTCTGCCTTAGCTTCAACTTTCCTTCTACTTAGGTTCGTTATTCCTTCGTTCATCGTTCGTCTTTTGTTCGTTGTAGAGCCACTGTAGACCCACTCATTGTTCGTCTATTCTATAAGTTTCCTATAAGCCCCATCTAATTAACCATTAACCATTAACCATTCAGCATTAATCCATTTTCAATGCCGATAAATCCAAGTGATTTTTAATATAATCTTTATCAATAGCTGAACTTATAAACTTCGATAAAACATCTTCTTTATGTCCGTATTTTTTAGATAAATCACCTATCTCAGCAATATAAGGCACAAACAAGATTTGTCCATTCTCCAAAACTTCCTTATAAAGAATACCTACATCATTACCACAGTGAGTGTCGTCTCTTAAAATAATATCGTAAAAACATTTATCGTTTTCAGGTATACTGAAGTAATCTTTGTAATTTACATTTGTAACATCACAAGTGGCTATATATTGTAGAGCTCTAAATATAGCCATAGCAATATATACTCTCGTTTGTTCACGATTGTAATCATTAGAAAAGTGCCCTGCTTCAAAAAGAATAGTGGGCGTACCTAATTGAGTATACTTATCTCCCGTACAATTGATATTAAAACTATCGTCAAAACGCGCTATCTGATTAGGTATATGGTGCTGTAAAGTGTTATTCATTACTACAATCACTTCCATTGCCTTCTGCCGTACTTCATTAATACTGCGCTCTTCATTATAAGCAGGTGCTAAGAAAGAAACTGTAGCTGGCAAAGGTGTCTGTCCTACACTGAAAATTGTGCGCTGGTCGTGCAGATTAAAGCAATAATCGGGCTGTACAAGTTCATAAGCTTTCCGTAAACACTTACTCTCAGGTTGTGTAAGTTCATCGGCATCACGGTTAAGGTCTACGCCGTTATGATTTACACGTGTAAACATCTCAGCACCGTCGGGATTAAGCATAGGAATGCAATAAACACTTAATTCCGATAAGAAATCAGCTGTTTTAAGCTCGTTTAAAACATCAAAAAGCGCTTTGGTAGTAGTTGATTCATTACCGTGCATTTGCGACCACATAAGTATCTTTTTATGGCCTTTCCCTACTCTGTACAGGTTAATAGGCGTCCCTTTAACTGAGGTACCTAAGGATATTACCTCTTCAAAAGGGTATTTATCTAAAAGTGGGGCTATCATCGGATAAGTGATATAACGCCCAAAAAGCTGTTTTTTCATCTATATATTAATATTTAAAAGCAAAAGTAATAAATATTCATTAAAGTACAACCTGTAATTAAGTAAAAGTTTTCTTATATTTAAGCGTTACATTTGTATCATTTAACATTTACAATTGTAAAACTATCAACTATACTAAATATACTAATCAACGATTATTATGTTCTATAAAAAGACTTTCCCTTCTATTCCAAAATACCATTTTAATAATGATTATACTTATAGATTATTTTTATAGTGGTTTTGTATAATACTATAAACGAATGATTTACATTGTAATCATAAATAAATACTTTAATGTGATAAAAAATATCCTTGTTTATACTTGTATATCTCAAAATATTGATTTACATTTGTGCATTCTTAGAAAAATAAACAAACGTTACAATGTTAAACACATCAGACTTTGCCATTCGCTTACAACAAGTGATGGATTATTACGGTTTAAATGCTGCAGCCTTTGCTGATAGCTTAGAGATTCAGCGTTCAGGGATTTCTCATCTCTTATCAGAACGCAACAAACCGAGCTTGGATTTTATCCTAAAGCTCATCGAAAAATTTCCTGAAGTAGATATGTATTGGATTACACAAGGAAAAGGAAGTTTCCCTCGTAAGGAAGATAAAGAGCTTACTAGCACTAAAAAAACGCAACAACCTGACCTTTTCAGTGATATTCCTGAAATAGAAATGCAAGCCTCTACTCCTGCTCCACCTTCTGTTGCAATAAAAGAAAAGCAAGTAGAGCCAAAAGCCCTACCATTACTCACTAATAAGCATATTAAACGAATTATTTTCTTTTATGAAGATAATCGCTTTGAGGTTTTTGAAAATTAGTAGATTGATAGTAATGAAAAAATCACTACATTTGCACCAATTTTCAATAACATAGAATGAAGAGAGATAATTCGTTATATATAAATGATACGATTGTAGCTTTGGCAACTGCTTCAGGGGTAGGTGCTATTGCTGTAATTCGCCTATCGGGAAAAGAAGCCATAGCTATTGCCGACTCGGTGTTCAAACCTTATACTGGAAAATCTTTACTTGAAGCTCCGTCACATACAGTTCATTTAGGAACTCTCGAAAGTAAAGACCAAGTAATCGACGAGTGTTTGGCTACTATTTTCAAAGGAACTAAATCTTATACAGGTGAACCCGTAGTTGAGTTTTCGTGTCACGGAAGTAATTATATCGTAGAAGAAGTTATCAAGCTGTGCTTGGCAAAAGGAGCTCGTTTAGCCGATGCTGGGGAGTTTACCAAACGCGCTTTTCTCAATGGTAAATTAGCACTCAATCAAGCGGAAGCCGTTGCCGATTTGATTGCCTCCGATAGTAAGGCTTCTCATCAGGTAGCATTACAGCAAATGCGAGGTGGTTTTACTTCTGAGATAGAAGGATTACGACAAGAATTATTAAACTTTACCTCATTAATAGAACTTGAATTAGATTTTTCGGAAGAAGATGTAGAGTTCGCCGATAGAACTCAGTTTAAATTGCTTTTGAGCACTATTAAAACCACTGTTTTATCTCTCTTACAATCATTTTCAGTAGGTAATGTACTAAAAAATGGTATTCCTGTGGCTATTGTAGGGAAGCCTAATGCAGGCAAATCTACTTTATTAAATGTCCTTCTGAACGAAGAACGCGCTATTGTATCGGATATTGCAGGTACTACCCGCGATACTATTGAAGAAACGCTTCATATAGGAGGCATTGCTTTTCGTTTTATTGATACCGCAGGAATTCGTGATACTCAAGACCAAATCGAAGCTATAGGTGTACAAAAAGCTAAAGAAAAGATAGAAAAAGCCTCTATTGTGCTCTACTTATTCGATGTAAAAGATAGTTCTGCCCAAGAGATTATTTCTTTTGTAAAAGAAAATTACCGCGAAGGAACTAAATTTGTACTATTACATAACAAAACTGACTTATCAACAGAAAGTAATATAACTCCTTTTGATAATGAGATTTTACAATCCTTAAAAGGCTATACCGATACACTACTGAGAATATCAGCTAAAGAAGGAAATAATATTTTAGCCCTTAAAGATTTTCTCTCTCACTATGCTCAAAGTCTTAATAATACAGGTAAAGCAACTATTATTACTAATATCCGCCACTACGAAGCTCTACACAATACCTTACAAAGTATTGAAAGAATAGAACAAGGATTACAATTACAACTTTCAGGTGACCTATTAGCTATCGATATCCGCGAAGCTCTCTATCATTTAGGTACTATTACAGGAGCTGTAAGCAATGATGAGGTCTTAGGAAACATCTTTTCCCGCTTCTGTATCGGCAAATAAGATATCTTGCTGAATATTATCCTCTTTTTTCTTATTCTTGAACAACAAATAATAAAAACAAGTGATAAACCACCCTACCCAAAAGAGATAAAACCCTAAATGAAAGCTCAACTTCATCATTTTATGTGAAGTAGTTGTGAAGTCAATATAGGTAAAGTAAGCTCCTATTCCCCCTAAAACAATAAGTAAAAAGGCTAATAATCTACTAAACGATACGCTTACTTTTGTTTTAAACAGTTGTAATACAGCAATAAGTACTAACTGTATTACCAATAATAAAAGAGCCGTTTTCCACCAAGTTTTGAAAATGGTATACTCACGGTACATTGTACTTATGCCTATTTTCCCTATAAACGACATTTTGGATATTAAAATCCCAGATATAAGGCTTAATAATGCTTGTACCAAACCAAGTATAGTTACGTTCTTCATAAGTTTATTTCTTTATAATCTTCCAGCCATTTTTCTCATTGTATTTCAACTTAAACTTCTGAGTAATAAAGGTTGTATTAGGATACGGGTCTTTACCAAAATTGTAAAAAGGTGTTTTCTCTTTATCTAATACTACATTGCAAATAACCACCTTTTCTGAGTTCTTCTCAATAGTAATCCCTTTATCATTTAATTTATAAATGATTGTTTTAACATTAGCACTGTTCTTGTTCTGTTTCACAAGGTAAGGAAGTGCTTCTTTAGTAAGAGTAGGAGAAATCACATATACACTATCCTTTGAAAACCATCTCTTCCTACTTTTCTCATTATTAATATCAATAAGCCCTTCATCTGCTAATTCCTGTATAGTAATTAACAAATCTTTGTCTTTAGTACTGTCTAACTTCTGTTTGTTAGTATTAAATTTCCCTGTCTCGAATAAAGGGTTCTCTTCTAAATAATCAGCAATAAGGTTAGATACCTCATCTTTACTTATTTGATTGCTCGAATTACAAGCTGTAAAAAAGCTTAAAGCTAAAACTATGAGTGAAAAATAAAACTTCATATATTTAAATTTTTAATTATTATCTTATTAAATACTTGCCATTGCCTCATAAAAGTCGGCTTCGTCTATGCCCATATTCTGGCATACCCATTTGGCTGCTTCTATATAGCTCAATTGTTCAGCACTTGTTTCACCTAAGGGCAATTCGCCTTCGGGGGTAATGAGGTAAGTCTCACCTTTATGAGTTTCAAACGCAGGAGTACCATACTCCATCTTGCGAATAGGACTCTCATTATTTTCTACTAACTCATTTAATAGCAGGTCTTCTTCGTTGTAAATGAGTATTCCTCCTTTGGTTATTCCTTCTATAAATTGTTTATAAATATCTTTATTTTCTTCTATTATATCACTGATAAGAGCTACTGTGGGGTGCAACATAGCCCCCTCTTCATTGCCTTCTATAAGCACAAATTCAGTATCAGCAAAATGCACTTGCTTCCCTTCGATAGGACTTTCAAAGTAGTAGCTCACTGGTTGATTACAAAAATCCATAGTGTGAAGCACCTTTGCCAATACTTCTTTTCTTCCTTTGTTACCTGTAATTACTACACGAGTTTTGTGTTTAAAGTATTCGTATAGAAAAGAGGTAGGCGATAGAATATTAAGTCCTAAGTGTTGTGCTTGTAATAAGTCTGGGTGTGTATGAGAAAGATGTGGGTCTACCACCACGTAATCAATTGTAGCCGTCATCTCTTCGGGGAGTGTAGTGATATGATGTCTTTTGTGTAGCTCAGCCATTAATGGACGCAAATGCGTACTGGGAGCTACTATAAAATGAATGTTCATAATCTACGAATCTACTAATTTGCTAATTTTGAATATTAAAGACTCCAAAGGCGCTATATCTACTCGCAATCTTCCTTTACCATTTGCAATCTGTAAGGTAGTGTGTTTTTCATTGTAAAGAGCATCGGTAAGCGTATAAGTACCATCGTTTAAGAACCAACTACCCAACAAGTAATCTGGCAACTGCAAGTCAAAACCAAAATAGTCGTGCTCACTAAAATTGCTCACAATCACCCACTGTTCTTCCTCATTGCCTCTTGCAAAACTATACACCCTATCGTTGTAATACTCAGTATGCTGTCGATTGTATTGGTGCAAATCAATATAAGCCCCATTTACTTTTAAGTTGAGCAATCGCTGGTAGAAATTGCGTAAAGAACGTTCTGCCTCTGATAACTGACCGCCGTCAAAGCGTTTGTTATTCACCCAACGCTGGTGTGCAGGAACACCTATATAATCAAATATAGACGTGCGCGACGGACTACCAAATCCTGCTACCTCTGCTGCTTTCTCCCCTACTTCCTGACCAAAATACAGCATCACTGGCGACTCGCTAATAAACGTAGAGACTGTCATCGCGGGTTTAGCTTTTTCAGCATATCCCGCAAACTCAGGCGAAGCTATGCGCTGTTCGTCGTGGTTTTCCAAGAAGTGTAACATACGATGTGCAATATCGGCAAGGTTGTGCTGTATAGGGGCAATGGCATCGGTGCTATGCCCGTGAGTCACAATATTGCGCAAAGTGTCGTACAGTTGCACCTTGTCGTATAGATAATCCATTTTGCCCAAATGCAGATAAGGACGATATTCATTAGGATTGTATACTTCAGCCAATAAAAATGCCTTTGGATTTTGGTGCTTGATAGCCGAATTGAGATAACTCCAGAACTCCACCGGCACCATTTCAGCCATATCATAACGGAAGCCGTCTACTCCTTTCCCGAGCCAATACAAGGCTATATCTTTAAATTTTCTCCAAGTGTCGGGTACTGTTTTATCAGCCCAAAAGTGGTAATGCGCTTCAGTATCTTCATTCTCAAAGCTTGCAGGTAGTTCAGCAAAATCCTTAGTGCCGTCAGGTCGTACCCCGTAGTTGAGTTTTACCGTTTCATACCAGTCATTGCGGTCGGGTTTAGAAGCGCGTGCACCATTACCCGTCCATTTGGCAGGAAACTCGTGATACTCGCCATAAATACCCTCAGGCAACTGAAAAGCTTCATTAGGATTGTAATAGAAATTGTTATTTACCGCATATTGTACGGTGGTATCATCGTCTTCGCCAAAACCGCGTATGCCTTCCGGCTTGGCTATACTCTCATACCGACGCGCCACGTGGTTAGGCACTATGTCCATTATTACTTTCAGTCCGCATTGGTGGGTACGGGCAATCAAGTCTTCCCATTCCTCCAAGCGTTGTGTAGGGTCATCGGCAAGGTCGGGGTTTACAGTGTAGTAATCCTTAATGGCATAAGGCGAACCCGCACGACCTTTTACCACTGCGGGAAAGTCGTTGCTGATACCATAAGCCGTATAGTCGGTAGTAAGGGCGTGGTGTAACACCCCCGTAAACCAAATATGTGTTACACCTAATGCTTTGAGTTCTTCAAGAGCTTTTGTAGTAAAGTCAGCAAACTTACCTACACCGTTCTCTTCTATCGTCCCCCAAGGTTTATTAGTGGTATTAGTATTGCCAAAAAGCCTTGTAAGCACCTGATAAACTACTATTTTATTATCATTCATTACCCCCATATTCCAAAAGTATTAACCACTAACCATTAATTATTAACCATTACAAATCGCCCGTACGGCTCGTACCCATAAGCATTAGGTAGGCTTTGAGAAACTCATCTAATTCACCGTTCATTACGCTATCTACATCAGTAGATTCGTAATTGGTGCGCACGTCTTTCACAAGTTTGTAGGGGTGCATTACATAGTTGCGTATTTGTGAGCCCCATTCTATCTTCATCTTTCCTGCCTCTATCTCATCGCGCTTGGCTTGACGCTTTTTGAGCTCTATCTCATACAACTGCGATTTGAGTAGTTGCAACGCCTTGTTCTTATTATCCAACTGACTGCGGGTTTCGGAATTCTCAATAATGATACCCGTAGGGTGGTGACGCAAACGTACAGCTGTCTCTACCTTGTTTACATTCTGCCCTCCAGCACCACTGGAGCGCATCGTCTCAAACGTAATATCAGCGGGATTAATGTCTATTTCAATAGTATCATCTACCAAAGGGTACACATATACCGAGGCAAAAGAAGTATGGCGTTTAGCATTACTATCAAAAGGTGAGATGCGTACCAAACGGTGTACACCATTTTCACCTTTTAGGTAGCCAAAAGCGTATTCGCCTTCAATCTCTATGGTAACCGTTTTTACTCCTGCCACATCGCCTTCTTGGAAGTTGAGTGTTTTTACCTTATATTTTTGGTTATTGCACCACATCGTGTACATACGTAGTAGCATCGATGCCCAGTCACAGCTTTCAGTACCACCTGCACCTGCCGTAATTTGCAATACCGCACTCATCGTATCGCCCTCGTCCGAAAGCATATTGCGGAACTCCAATGCTTCAATAGCGTGTAAGGCTTGGGCGTATTGGTGGTCTACATCCTCCGCAGTAGCTTCACCTTCTTTAAAAAAGTCAAGTAGTACTTCTATATCCGAGGTAAGATTTTCGGCTTCCTCATAGTCTTCCACCCATTTCTTTTTAGTGCGAAGCTCGCGCATCACTTTCTCAGCTTCTTTCGCATTATCCCAAAAGTCAGGTGCAAAAGTCTTTTCTTCTTCGTTGCTTATTTCAATGCGTTTAGCATCTACGTCAAAGATACCTCCTTAACGCACCCAGGCGATTCACTAAATCCTTTACTTGTTCGTTGTTTGTCATTTCTTATTACTTATTGTATTACTATACCCCATACCCTCTTACCTCTTATCTCTTACCTAAACTAAACTTTTAGGATCTCAGCTTCTTTTATAGCTAATACTTCTTCTACTTTCTTGATGTATTTGTCGGTGAGCTTTTGCACACGTTCTTCAGCTTCTTTCTTCACATCGTCCGAAGCTTCTACCTTCTTAATCTCTTTATTAGCGTCTTGGCGGGCGTTACGCACACTTATTTTAGCGTCTTCACCTTCACCTTTGGCTTGTTTTACCAGCTCTCTACGGCGTTCTTCGGTAAGTGGTGGTACGGTAATAATCACCATTTCGCCATTGTTCATTGGGTTAAAGCCCAAATTAGCTATTTGGATAGCTTTCTCAATAGGCTGAATCATTTTCTTTTCCCAAGGTTGAATAGAGATAGTACGTGAGTCGGGAGCTGATACATTGGCTACCTGACTAAGGGGAGTTTGCGCACCGTAGTAGTCCACCATTACACTACTTACCATTTGCGGACTCGCCTTGCCAGCGCGGATATTGGCTAAAGCCTTATCTAAGTGTTGCAAAGCCTCTTGCATCGCTTCGCTCGTAGTTTCTAAGATAATATTAATTTCTTCGTTCATTGTATATTGTTTTTAATTATTTGTTAGTTGTTAGCCTTCAATTGTTAAAGAAGCATCGCAATATAACCATTAATCATTGACTGTCGTTCCTACGTTTTCGCCTGCTACTACTTTAGCGAGGTTGCCTTTTTTGTTCATATCGAATACGATGATAGGCAAATGGTTTTCTTGGCTAAGGGTAAAAGCCGTCATATCCATCACTTTAAGGTTTTTATCAATACACTCATTAAAAGAGATATGGTCGAACTTCACCGCATTAGGGTCTTTTTCAGGGTCGGCATTGTAGATACCATCTACACGAGTACCTTTAAGGATTACATCGGCATTGATTTCGATAGCGCGAAGTACCGCTGCCGAATCGGTCGTAAAGTAAGGATTACCCGTTCCCGCTCCAAAAATCACTACGCGTCCTTTTTCTAAGTGGCGTACTGCACGGCGTTTAATAAAAGGTTCAGCTATAGCTTCCATCTTGATAGCTGTTTGCAAACGACTAAAAAGTCCTTCGTCTTCTAAGGCACTTTGTAGGGCAAGCGAGTTGATAACAGTAGCCAGCATACCCATATAGTCGCCTTGCACTCTATCCATACCATTGCTAGCACCAGCTACCCCGCGGAAGATATTCCCCCCGCCAATTACTATAGCCACTTGCACGCCTTGGTTCACTACCTCCTTAATTTCGGCAGCGTATTCTTTTAAACGCGCGGGGTCAATGCCGTACTGGCGACTTCCCATAAGGGCTTCCCCGCTGAGTTTTAGTAAAATTCGTTTGTATTTCATATATGAAAAATGTATTTTATCTAAAGAGTCTGTTTTATAACAAATCGTATATACGTACTTATTTTGGGGGCAAAGATAATGATTAATTAACAATTAACAACATACCATTAAGAATTAAATTCGCAAAATGCGTTCTTTTTTTCTTTTATTTCCACTTTGTCCTCCTCTTATTCTTAATTTTTCTTCGTCTTTTCCCTATCTATCCGTGTGGCTCGCACCGTCATTTGTATAAACTTTGCCAAAGTCCCAAATCTTTGGCAAAGTTGAAATCCACTAATAATCTTCTTTTTATCTCTGTCTTAGCTTCAACTTTCCTTCTACTTAGGTTCGTTGTTCCTTCGTTCATTGTTCGTCTGTCCGTATGGCTCGCACCGTCTTTTGTTTTTCTTAAGCTTGCTTTAACTTCCCTCTATCTTCGAATAAGTCTTGTTTTTCAGACTGATAGCCTTTACCTATTTCTCTTTAAGGCTTGTCCCCCTTCGGGGGTTCGGGGGCTTTTCACTTTTCTTTCCCCTATCTATCCGTGTGGCTTGCACCGTCATTTGTATAAACTTTGCCAAAGTTTCAAATCTTTGGCAAAGTTGAAATCCACTAATAACCTTCTTTTTATCTCTGCCTTAGCTTCAACTTTCCTTCTACTTAGGTTCGTTGTTCCTTCGTTCATCGTTCGTCTTTTGTTCGTTGTAGAGCCACTGTAGACCCACTGTAGAGCCACTGTAGAGCCACTGTAGAGCCACTGTAGAGCCACTGTAGAGCCACTGTAGACCCACTGTAGACCCACTGTAGACCCACTGTAGACCCACTGTAGAGCCACTGTAGACCCACTGTAGACCCACTGTAGA